>NZ_JCBAMR010000004.1:0-241277 GCF_059760425.1 Achromobacter sp. RT286_PF | reverse complement strand
GCCGGCGGCACCCGCCGCCAGCACCACGCCCGCACCGGCAGCCGCGCCCGCGGCCAGCCCCGCTGCGCCGGCCGGCGGTACGCCCGCCTAGAGCCCCTGCAATGCGGATGCGCCTTATCAAGAAGTACTTCATCACCGGCTTGCTGATCTGGGTCCCCCTGGTCATCACGGTGTGGGTACTGGGCTTGCTGGTCGCCACCCTGGAAGGGTTCGTGCCCGGCTTCCTGTCGTCCGAATCGCTGTTCGGCATCGACATCCCGGGCTTCCGCTTCGTTCTGGTCATCGTAGTGGTGTTGCTGACGGGCATATTCGCGGCAAACCTCATCGGCCGTACCATGGTGGACCAGTGGGAAAGCCTGCTGGGCCGTATTCCGCTGGTGCGCTCCATCTACAACTCGGTCAAGCAGGTCAGCGACACCGTGCTGGCCCCCAATGGCCAGGCGTTTCGTCGGGCGGTACTGGTGCAGTACCCCCGCGCTGGTTCCTGGACCATCGCTTTCGTTACCGGCACGCCCAGCGGTGAAGTGGCCGGCCTGATGCCGGGCGACCACATCAGCGTGTATGTGCCCACGACACCGAACCCCACGTCCGGCTTCTTTCTGATGATGCCTCGCGCCGACGCGATCGATCTTCAGATGAGTGTGGACGCGGCATTGAAGTACATCGTTTCCATGGGCGTGGTCGCCCCGACCCAGGCGCTTGCGCCCGAGGGTCAACCGGCCCCGCTCTCTCCGGCAACCGGCGTGCAAGACGCGCCGCGAGCCGATTCGTAACCCTTACGCTCAAACTAAGCACACAACGGAGTCATCCCGCATGCGTACCTGCTACACCGGCCAGGTTTGCCGTGACCATCTCGGCCAGACCGTCACCCTGTACGGCTGGGTGAACCGCCGCCGCGACCACGGCGGGGTCATCTTCATCGACTTGCGCGACCGCGCGGGCCTGGCCCAGATCGTGTTCGATCCGGACAACGCCGCCTTCGCCACCGCCGAGCGCCTGCGCAATGAATTCTGCGTCCGCGTCACCGGCCTGGTGCGCGAGCGTCCGGCAGGCACCGCCAACAGCGAGCTGGCTTCGGGCGAAATCGAAGTGCTGTGCAAGGAAGTTGAAATCCTGAACGCGTCGGTCACCCCGCCGTTCCAGCTGGACGACGACAACCTGTCGGAAACGACTCGCCTGACGCACCGCGTGCTGGACCTGCGCCGCCCGCAAATGCAGCGCAACCTGATGCTGCGTTACCGCGTGTCGATCGAAACGCGCAAGTTCCTGGACCAGCTGGGCTTCATCGACATCGAAACTCCGATGCTGGCCAAGAGCACGCCCGAAGGCGCGCGTGACTACCTGGTGCCCTCGCGCGTGAACGCCGGCCACTTCTTCGCGCTGCCGCAATCGCCGCAGCTGTTCAAGCAGATGCTGATGGTGTCGGGCTTTGACCGCTACTACCAGATCACCAAGTGCTTCCGCGACGAAGACCTGCGCGCTGACCGCCAGCCCGAATTCACCCAGATCGACTGCGAAACGTCGTTCCTGAACGAATTCGAGATCCGCGAAATCTTCGAAAACCTGATCCGCCACGTGTTCAAGGTGGTGCAGGGCGTTGATCTGGCGCAGCCGTTCCCGATCATGCCGTGGACCGAAGCGATGCGCCGCTATGGTTCCGACAAGCCGGACCTGCGCGTGAAGCTTGAATTCACCGACATGACGGATGTCATGCGCGATGTGGACTTCAAGGTGTTTGCCGCCGCCGCCACGGCGCCCGGCAGCCGCGTGGTTGCCCTGCGCGTGCCCGGTGGCGCCGAAATGTCCCGCAGCGAAATTGATGGCTACACGCAATTCGTGGGCATCTACGGCGCCAAGGGCCTGGCCTACATCAAGGTCAACGAAGTGGCCAAGGGCCGCGACGGCCTGCAATCGCCCATCGTCAAGAACCTGCACGACGCTGCCCTGGCCGAACTGGTCAAGCGCACCGGCGCGCAAGACGGCGACATCATTTTCTTTGGCGCGGATCGCGAGAAGGTCGTCAACGACGCCATCGGCGCGCTGCGCGTGAAGATCGGCCACAGCGAATTCGGCAAGAAGACGGGCCTGTTCGAGGCCGGTTGGCAGCCGCTGTGGGTGGTTGACTTCCCGATGTTCGAATACGACGAGGAAGACGGCCGCTACACCGCCGCCCACCACCCGTTCACCAGCCCCAAGGACGGCCACGAAGACTTCCTGGAAACCGATCCCAGCAAGGCCTTCGCCAAGGCTTACGACATGGTGTTGAACGGTTGGGAAATTGGCGGCGGCTCGGTCCGTATCCACCGCGAAGAAGTCCAGAGCAAGGTGTTCCGCGCGCTGAAGATCGGCGCCGAGGAAGCTCAGGAAAAGTTCGGCTACCTGCTGGACGCGCTGCAATATGGCGCGCCTCCGCACGGCGGCATCGCATTCGGCCTGGACCGCATTGTCACGATGATGACCGGCGCCGAATCGATTCGCGACGTGATCGCCTTCCCGAAGACGCAACGCGCCCAGGATCTGCTGACGCAAGCGCCTTCCGAAGTCGACGAAAAGCAGCTGCGCGAATTGCACATCCGCTTGCGTAACGTCGAAAACAAGTAACTCCCCCCGAGGCGCCGGGGGCGCCTCCCCCCAGGGGGCGCCTCGCGGGACCGGCGGAGCCGGATCCTCGGCGGCCCGGCTTGTGGGGCGGCATGGGCTTGCGGCGGGTTGCGTTCTTGGCTGCGTGGCTACTTGTGAGTGTTTTGTCGCGGCAGGGTGTGGCTGAATTGGAGTAATCTGGCAAACGCCGCTTTGTTGGCGGTGCTTGCCGGAGCTGCTCTTGGGTCTGGCCAGTGGTTCCTCTGCTTTCAAAAGGCGCCATCGCTTTTATGTCGCTCATCCGTGTCGTCAGCTACAACATTCACAAGGGCCGCTCGGCATTGGGCCGGCTCGACTCCCTGAATGAACTTCGCTTGGGCCTGTATGGCCTGCGCCCGGATCTTGTCTTCCTGCAGGAGGTCCAGGGCCGCAACGAGCAACGATCCCTGCTCCACGCGCAACACGAATCACTTGCCGCCGCCTTGAGGCTGGACGTGGCCTATGGCCGCAACGCCATCCGTCACGCCACGGATCACGGCAACGCGCTGTTGTCGCGCTTTCCCATTCTTGACCACGAAAACCTGGACATCTCCGATCACCGGCTGGAGCAACGCGGGCTGTTGCACGCGCGTATCGAAGTCGATGACCGCCCGGTGCATTGTTTCGTTGTGCACCTGGGCCTGTTCGCCGGCAGCCGTACGCGCCAGGTGCTGGCGCTGACCGAGCGCATTCGTCGCATGGTGCCTGACGGTGAACCCATCCTGATCGCTGGCGATTTCAACGACTGGAACGACCGCCTGGCCCCACTATTCGTACAGCAATTGGGGCTGTACGAAGTGTTCTCGCACGCGCCGCGCAGCCATGGTGGTGAATTGCCGCGCTTGCGCGATTCGGTCAAGCGCCTGAGCAACGCGTTGCGCGGCTTGCCCAACGGCGGCTTGTCCGTGATGGAACGCACCAATCAGCTGGGCATGGGCGGCAGCGCGCCGCCGCTGCTGCCGCCGCCCCGTACCTTTCCGGCCGTGTTCCCGTGGTTTCGCCTGGACCGCATTTATCAGCGCGGTTTCGCCGTGCGTAGCGCGCGCGTGTTGCGCGGGCGGGAATGGGCGCGCCTGTCCGATCATTCCCCCTTGCTGGCGGAGCTGGAACTCCCGTGAAGGCCGAGCAGGTCAAGTTGGAATGGACAGACGGCAACAGCATTCGCTTGTTGCAGAACGGTGCCGACTTTTTCCCCGCGCTCTGCGCGGCCATCGATGCCGCGCAGGTCAGCGTGCATCTGGAAACCTACATCTTCATGCTGGACCGCACAGGCGTCCAGGTGCTGGAAAGCCTGATGGCGGCAGCGCGGCGCGGCGTGAAGGTCAGGGTGGTGCTGGACGGTTTCGGCAGCGCCATGCACGTGGAAGCCGTGCGCGCCCGCCTGCTTGAAGCGGGCGCGCAATGCCGCATCTTCCGGCCCGAACCACGCTGGTTTGCGCGCTACATCCCATCACGCAGCCGCCTGCGCCGCCTGCACCGCAAGGTGACCGTGGTGGACGGCAGCATCGCATTCATCGGCGGCATCAATGTCGTGGACGATTACGACGACCTGGACCCCACCGACGGCATCCCGGGGCCGCGCTTTGACTTCGCGGTGCAGGTGGAAGGGCCGCTGGTCACCGAGGCGGCCTATGCGCAAGACCTGCTGTGGGTACGCCTGAACTGGGCACGGCTGCGCCGCCATCCGCGCGACTGGAACCGCATGCGGCTGACCAAGCCGCACCACGCGCACGTCAAGCCCTGCGGCACGCTGCGCGCCGCGCTGGTGTTGCGCGACAACCTGCGTTTTCGCCAGACGTTTGAACGCGCTTACCTGTATGGCATCACGCAGGCTCGGCGCGACATTCTCATCGCCAACGCGTATTTCTTTCCGGGGCGGCAATTTCGCCGCGCCCTGGCCAAGGCCGCCGCGCGGGGCGTGCGCGTGCGCCTGCTGTTGCAAGGCAAGGTCGAATACCGCATGCAGTATCACGCCACGCGCTCGCTATACGACCAGTTGCTGCGCGACGGCATTGAAATCTATGAGTACATGCCCAGCTACCTGCACGCCAAGGTTGCCGTGATCGACAACGTGGCGACGGTGGGCTCATCGAACCTGGACCCCTTCAGCCTGCTGCTGGCGCGCGAGGCCAATGTCGTGGTCGACGATCAGCCCTTTGCCTGGGACCTGCAAGAGCGCCTGGAAACGGCCATCCGCGAGGGCGGCAATTTCATCCGGCCGCTGGACTATCAGCGCCGGGGCTGGTTGCGGCGTTGGGTGGATGCGGCGTCCTACACGCTGCTGCGTATCGGCGTGGCGCTGACGGGCTCGTCCGACAAATACTGACGCGGCGGATCACGCGCGCCGCTTTACCAGTCCCAATGCCAGTGCGGTGCCGACCAGGATGATGGCGGCGCCCAGCACGATGGACGGCGTGATGCTTTCGTCCAGCAACCACGCACCCCACACCACGCCGAAGATCGGCACCAGGAACGTGACGCTGACCGCGCCGGTGGGGCCGACGTTGGCGATCAACCGGAAAAAGATGATGTAGGCCGCGCCGGTGCACACCACGGCAAGCAGCACCGTGGATATCCACGCCGTCATCGATGCGGGCGTCTCCGGCCAGGCGGACACGGCCAACGGCAGCAGCACCAGCGAGGCCGCGATCATGCTGCCCGTGGCGCTGGCCAGCGCGTCCACGCCCGTCAGGAAGCGCTTGGTCCAGTTCGCGGCGAGGCCGTAGAAAACGGGTGCGGAAACGGCGGCAAGCACGGCGGGGCCGGTGCCCCCGGCCTGGAAGTTAAGCCTGTCCCACACCAGCACGATGATGCCCACGAAGCCGATCAACAGACCCAGCGACCGCATCCACGGCAGCCTGTCCTTGAGCCACAGCCATCCCACCACGGCGCCCCACACGGGCGTTACCGCGTTGGCCACGGACAGGAACCCCGCGCCCAACGATTGCGCGGCATAGGCATACAGCAAGAACGGGACGGCGGCGTTCAGGGTGCCGACCACCAGCAGGGCCTTCCAGTGCCGCGCAATCACGGGCAGCTTGCCGCGCCACATCGCGGCGGGCAGCAGGAACAGTGCGGCCAGGCCGACGCGAAGTTCGATCAGGGCGACGGGCCCGAAATCGTTGACGGCAAGCCGCATGAACAGAAAGGAACCGCCCCAGACCCCTGCCAGCAGCAGCAGGTCCAGCAAATTGCGTTGACGCATGGTGTGTCTCGGTGAGCCTTATTTGCGGCTGGTGACCAGGTTCTTCATCTTGACCCGGTACGCCAGCAGCGCACAGGACAGGGACAGGACAATACACAAGACCAGCCCGGCCCGCACTCCGTTTAGTACCGTGCCATGCGAAATCATGATCCCGACCAGCGCGGTGCCCAGCGCGCTGCCGATGGCGCGCGTGGTTTGCACCAGCGCGGACGCCACGCCCACGTCTCGGCGTTCGCTCAGCATCTGCATGAAGAGCGTCAGATTGGGCAGCAGAAAGCCCAGCGCGCATCCGTTGACGAAGAACGCGGCAAGAATCCACCACGCCGACGTGCCGGGTGAAATCAGCAACACCATCAAGGTCCCGGCTGCCAGTAGCAGCCCGCCAAACACCATCAAACGCTGCGGCTCGGTCTGCTTGGGAAACATGCGCCCGTTGATGATGCTGCCCACCGAAATCGCGGCAACCAGCGGCGTCAGCAGCAACCCGGCCTCGCTGGGGGTGTAGCCCAGCACCTGCTGCAACAGCAGCGGGCTGTAGAAGATCAGCACGAACATCACCGCGCCCACCATCATCGCGGCCAGGTTCAGCAGTTTGGATTCTTGTCCGGCCAGAACGCGCAGCGGAAAGATCGGCGACTTCACGCGGCGTTCGGTAGGAATCAGAATGGCGATGGCGGCCACGCCGATCACTGCCAACATGGCGCCCAGCAGGGGGTGGGCATGCTCGCCCTGGGCAAAGGCCAGTTCCAGCGCGGCCAGCGGCGCGCCCACGGCCAACACCAGCAGAATGGCGCCCACCCAGTCAATCTTGCGGCTGCCGTCGTGGATGGGGCGAATACGGGGAAAGTAGCGGGCCAACAGGAAAAACGCGCCTGCGGCCGCAACGGGAGATATGAAGAATGCCGCCCGCCAGCCCAGCGCCTGGGTCGCCGCGCCGCCCAGCACCGGGCCGATACCGCTGGCCATGGCAAAGGCGGCGGACACCAGCGCCATCCATCGCACCCGCTGCTTGGCGTCGGGAAACAGGTCGGCCGGCGCGGCGAAGGCGGTGGCAATCATCATGCCGCCGCCCACCCCTTGCAGGGTGCGAAAAACGATCAATTGGGTCATGGACTGCGCCAGGCCGCACGCAATGGAGCCCAGCGCGATGATCAGCACGGAAACCAGCATCAGCGGCTTGCGCCCGAACATGTCGCCCAACCGACCAAAGATCAGGATGGACGCGGCGGTGGCCAGCAGGTAGCCGGTGCCCACCCAGGCATAGAGCGCCATGCCGTTCAGCGCCTCGGCCACGCGCGGCAGCGTGGTGCTGATGATGGTGGAATCCAGCGCGGCCAGCACCACGGTTGCCGAGACCCCCGCCATGGCCATCAGCAAATCCCTCTTGGAGCGGGTGGGATCGGCGGCGGGCTGGGTCGGTGTCGGCGGCGGAGTCATGCCGCCTAGGATATCACCGGCCCACTAGGGTTTTCACTTGTAAAACGAGTGGTAGCCCCAGAAAACCGCAATGATCACCACGACCAGCAGCCATGACCAGCGGGAATTGGACACGCCGCGAGGTTCGGGTTCGGGGGGAGGGGGCGGCGGGGCAATCCGCGGCTGAACGGCCATGTGGTCGATGAACGCGGCAAAGAACTTCTGGATGATCTTGTCGCCGGCTTTCAGCAACAGCCCTTCGCCACATTCAGCCAACTTGCCGCCCGCCATGCCGGCCACGGTATAGGCCACGCGGGTGCCCTGGTCCTTGGTGCTGAGATTGACCTGGGCGGTGCCGATGGCCAGGCAAGCAGCACGGCCCTTGCCTTCGAACACCAGGGTGCAGCTGTCGGGGGCGTTGACGTCCGAGAGCAGGATCTCGCCCTCGTAGTCGGTGTCGATCCCCGCGATATTGGCACGCAGGGTGACGGCGTACTCGGTAGGGCTGCGCATCGCAACTTCCACGCAACCCGGTATGCACTTCTGCAAGACTCTCGGGTCCGTCAACGCATCCCATGTCTGGTGCTGCGTCGAAGGAATCCATTGGGCATCGGCAATGCGCATGGCTGTCTCCTTATAGAAGCTTTATGTGCACATTCTCTTCCCAAACAGCAGGTTTGGCTACTTGGGGCCCTGCGCCGATGCCGGTACGGAGGTATTAGCGCCCCTGCGTCAGAACCGAAATCCAATGCTGGGTCGAAAGATCGTGATCGGCGTTTTGGCCTTGCCCGTGCAATTCGCGCAGGATGCCGCTGGCCATTTTCTTGCCCGCCTCGACACCCCATTGATCGAAGGGGTTGATCCCCCAGATCAACGCTTGTACGAAGATCTTGTGCTCGTACAGTGCCAGCAACGCGCCCAGCGCGTACGGCGTCAGGCGCGGCAACACGATCAGCGTAGAAGGCCTGCCGCCTTCGTGTCGGCGATGGCGCGCGAGCCATTCGGCCTTGTCCGCGGGCATGCCTTGGGCCAGCATGGCGTCGCGATCCGCATCCAGCGACGTACCCCGCAGGAGCGTCTGGCGTTGGGCCAGGCAATTGGCCAGCAGCATCGCGTGTTCTTCGGTCCATTGGTGGTCGGCTTCGCGGCACATGATGAAATCCACCGCCGCGCCGTCCGTGCCTTGGTGCAGCCACTGGAAGAAGGTGTGCTGCCCGTCGGTGCCGGGCATGCCCCACACCGACGGGCCGGTGGGCACGCCCACGGGGTCGCCGGCCATATCCACGGATTTGCCCAGCGATTCCATATCCAGCTGTTGCAGATAGGGCGCCAGGAATTGCAGGCGCGCGTCATACGCGGCGATGCTGAGCGACCCATACCCGAGCACGCTGCGGTTGGCGACGCCGGCCAACGCAAGCTGCGCAGGGGCGTTTTCGGCAATGGGCGCCTGGGCGAAGTGCTCGTCCATGGCGGCGGCGCCGGCACGGATGCCTTCGATGACGTCAATCCCGACCGCCATGGCCACCGGCAAGCCCACGGCGGACCACAAGGAATACCGGCCGCCCACCCAGTCCCAGAATTCGAAGACCTGCGAAGACGGAATCCCCAGCGCGCGGGCGGCGTCGGGGCGGGCGGTGATCGCCACGACCTGCTCATACGGCCGTTGCACGCCCGCCTGTGCCAGCCAGTCCACGGCGCGCCGCAGGTTGGCCAGCGTTTCTGCCGTCGTGAAGGATTTGGATGTGACGACCAAAAGAGTGTCTTGGGCATTCAGGCCCAGGATGGCGTCTTCAAGGGCATGCCCGTCAATATTGGCCACGAATTTCAGGGCTCTGCGAGCGCCGCTACCGCTGCACGCGTCCGTGGCCAAGCGCACGCCCCAGTCGCTGCCGCCGATACCAATATGGATCACCGCTTTCCATTTGCCCTGAGCGTCCGCCTGTTCCACGAATTCCCGAACACGTTGGTGTTCGCGGGCGACGGCTTCAATGGGTTCCGGCGCGCGCAGCATGGTGTGCCAAGCGGCGCGGTCTTCTGTCTTGTTGACGTGGTCGCCGGCCAGCAGAGCCGCGCGTGCCTGGTCGAAACCACGGGCTTGGAGCAGGGCGGTTGCCGCAGCGCGGGCGTCTGGGGATGAGACCTGCGCGCTGAGGTCGATGGTTAGTCCGGCGGCGTGCAACAGGCGTAGTTCATCAGTGCAGATTGAGCCGTGCTGGACGGCCTGAGAGAACGCTTGCCATTCGGGAAGGCGCGGTAGCTTCGCAAGGTCAATGGGTTTTAAGGGCAGCATATTTTTTTGTAAATACGTCTTGATACTGATGTCCAAGTCCAGACGCGTCTCGTCAAATCGGGGGCGCGCGCGGTGCGCGCAATTCTGCAGATGCGCGAGTTTAGCCGGTTGATCAGGCGCCAAACAGGCCCTTTTTATTTTGCAAGCCGCGTTTCCATTCTTTTGCAAAGCTGTCCATATTGTTTTCATGCCTTGTCTGCGTCTGACGCTACAATTCCGCGATTCTCCCTCCGGCGCGTTTTTTTATGCTGTACGTTCTTGTAGCGTTTCTGGTTTCGCTGTTTTCGACCTTGCTGATCGTTCGCTACCGTTCCTGGCACGACGGCCTGACGGCTGACCACGATCTGGAGGGCGTGCAGAAGTACCATTCGAAGCCTGTGCCCCGCATCGGCGGACTGTCCTTGCTGATCGCCAGCGGCGTCACGTGCGCCTTGGTGGCAGTGCGCGAGCCGGACGTCCTTCCGAACATGGTGCTGTTGTTGGCAGCCTCGATGCCGGCATTTCTAGGGGGCTTCGCCGAGGACCTGACCAAACAAGTGCGGGTTTTGGTGCGGCTTGGACTTGCCATAATGTCGGGTGCTCTTGCCTATTATCTGCTTGGCGCGGCCGTGACGCGTGTCGACATTATCGGAATCGACTGGCTGTTGCAGTTCGGCCTTATTTCGTTGATTTTTACCTCCATTGCCATCGGGGGTGCCGCCAATGCCATAAACATTATCGACGGGTATAACGGTCTGGCGGCCGTGGTGTCCGCAATGATCTTGGCCGGGTTTGCCTACGTCTCGTTTTATCTCGGCGATCGGTTTTTGTTGATCGTGGCATTGAGCACGCTGGGCGGCATTATTGGATTTCTGGTTTGGAATTACCCGCACGGGCACATATTCCTTGGGGACGGCGGTGCTTACTTCCTGGGGTTCATGATCGGTGAGTTGTCAGTGCTGATGTTGGCGCGTCACCCGGAAGTGTCGGCATGGTTTCCGTTGCTGCTGTGTATTTATCCGGTATTCGAAACCCTGTTTTCCATCTATCGCAAAAAGTGGCTGCGTGGCCGCTCGCCCGGCGCTCCGGACGGGGTGCACCTGCATATGCTGGTCTACAAGCGCCTTGTGCGCTGGGCGATCGGCTCGCGCGAAATGCGGCATCAGACGCAGCGCAATTCCATGACGTCGCCGTACCTGTGGTTGCTTTCGTCGTTGGCGGTCATACCCGCCGTATTGTTCTGGCAGCAGCCCTATCTGTTAATGTTCTTCACGGCAGTTTTCTCCACCACCTATGTGGTGCTTTATCGCCGCCTGGTGCTGTTTCGCATGCCCAAGTGGATGATCGTAAAGAAGAAAAAGCGCCATTGACCGGCGCCGCTTTCCTTAACCACCATTGCCCGGAATTTGGGGCAATGGGTTGGCTGGAACGGGCGTCGCTGTAACCAGCAATGTTGTTGTACAGTGCGGGCTGCGTTGAACGGCGCCTGCCAACATCGGGTCGAGGGCGGCGCCAAGCTCGAATCATTATGCCCACACGAATCCTCATCGTTCGCACCTCCTCCTTGGGCGACCTCGTCCACATGCTTCCGGCAATCACCGATATTGCCCGGCATGTGCCTGACGCACAGATCGATTGGATCGTCGAGGAAGCGTTTGCCGAGATCCCGTCGTGGCATCCGGCCGTCAATGAAGTCATCAAGGTCGCCCATCGGCGCTGGCGCAAGTCGTGGTGGTCGTCGCAGGTGCGCTTCGAGCGGCGGGCGCTTAAAGAACGCCTGCGCTCCACGCAATACGACATCGTGCTGGATATGCAGGCGCTGCTGAAATCTGCTTGGCTGGTGCGTCAGGCGCGCGGCGTGCGGCATGGGCTGGATTGGCGGTCGGCGCGTGAGCCCTTGGCGTCGCTGTTCTACAACGTGCGCCACCGCGTGGAATTCTGGCAGCCTGCCGTGATCCGACAGCGCAAGTTGGCCGCGCTGACCTTTGGCTACCAGCATGCCGGGCTGCCGGACTTTGGATTGCAGAATTTCGTGCGGCAGGCCAGTCAGCCCGTGGAACCCGTGGTTGAAGTCGGCAGCGACGGCTTGAACGCCGCTGAACTGCCGCGCCTGCATCATTTGGACAACGACCGGGGTTACGCAGTGATCATGCCGTCGGCCAGCCGCGACGACAAACTCTGGCCCGAAGAGGACTGGCGCGCGGTATTCCGCCGCCTGCGCGAAGCCGGCTGCACCCTGAAACTGCTGGCGGGCAATGACGCCGAGGCCGAGCGCGCGAGCCTGCTCGTGGCCGGCATGGAAGGCGCCGAAGTCATGCCGCGCATGGACCTGACCGACGTGGCGCGCTTGCTGGCCGGGTCGCGCCTGATGGTGGGCCTGGACAGCGGGCTTACGCATCTGTCGGCGGCGCTGGGCCGCCCCACCATCGGCATCTACCGCGCTTCCACCCCCGTTCGCACGCCGCTGGTCGGGTCGAACTACACGGCCAGCCTGGGCGACCGCGGCGCGTCTCCATCGCGCGAAGCGGTGATGGCCTCGGTTGAGCAGGCGCTGGCCGCGCACTGACATGAATCGCGGCGTCTACACGCTGGCACTGCGGGCGTTGGCGCCGCTGCTGTGGCTGTGGATGGCGCGTCGCGCCAAACGGGCAGGCGGTCAGTGGGAGGTGTTTTCGCGTGAGCGGTTTGGCCACCCAGCGGATGGGCAACCGTTTTTCGCTTGGACTGCCGCGTCCCAGGCTGCTGCCCCTGTCTCCACTACCGCCGATTGCCCCTGGACCCGCCCCGTCTGGGTGCACGCCGTCAGCCTGGGCGAGACGCGCGCCGCCCAGCCATTGCTGCAAGCGTTGCTAGACTGCGGTTTGCCCGTGCTGCTGACTCACATGACGGCCACGGGCCGCGCTGAAGGCCAGCGTTTGTTCGCCGACGCCATGGGCCGGGGCCAACTGCGCCAAGCTTGGCTGCCGTACGACTTTCCCGGCGCCACCCGCCGCTTCATGCGCGGCTACCAGCCGCGCTGCGGACTGCTGATCGAACGTGAAATCTGGCCAAATCTACTGGCCGCCGCCCGACGCGCGCAGGTGCCGATGGCGCTGGTCAGCGCGCGATATTCCGCGTCGTCGCTACGCCAGGCAAAACGCATGGGCGGCGTGATGCACGAAGCCTTGGCCGGCCTCGATATGGTCCTGGCGCAAACGGTGGAAGACGCGGCGCGGCTGGTGCAGGCGGGCGCGCCCGTGCCCGCTGTGACCGGTAATCTGAAATTCGACCTGTTGCTGCCGGCGTCGCAGGTTCAGGCGGGCCGAGAATGGCGCACGCGTCTGGGTCGGCCGGTTGTGTCGATTGCCAGCACCCGCGAAGGCGAGGACGCCCCTTTTATCGACGCGATCAAGCGCTACAGCGGGCAGCCGGACGCTCCGCTATTCATGGTGATCCCGCGACACCCGCAACGCTTTGACGAGGCGGCCAGGCTGTTGAGCGATGCGCAGCTACCGTTCATCCGGCGAAGCGCGGGCGTCGAGCCGACCCCGGAAACCGCCGTGGTGCTGGGCGACAGCCTGGGCGAAATGGCCTTCTATTACGCTGCGTCGGATGTCGCCATCGTCGCGGGCAGTTTTGCGCCGCTGGGCGGGCAGAACCTGATCGAAGCCTGCGCAGCGGGCGTGCCGGTGATCGTGGGGCCGCACACCTTCAACTTCCAGCAGGCGGCCGAAGATGCGATTGCGGCGGGGGCGGTGGTGCGCCAGCCCGATCCTGCCGGGGCGGTGGATGCCGCGATAGCGATGGTGCAAGATGAGGCGCTGCGCCAAGAGGCTAGCCGGGCTGCGCGTCGCTGGTTCGAGTTGCACGCCGGCGCCACGCGTCGGACGATGGACGCGCTGGCGTCTTGGCTGGACTGAACTGGGGTCGCCGCGCACCCCTGAATCAGCAGCGGTTCCGCCCGATCACTGCGCCGTCCGCCCCACCAGCTTCACCGCATCCGCATTCAATTCCTGACCAAACCGCCTTGTATCGCGGCCTTCGTCTTCTGGCCGCACGCCGATCCAGCCTTGGCCCAGCGCCAGCACCCACAGGTTCGCCAAGAGGATCAGGATGAAGAGCACTCGCATGGCGGGCCTTGCTCAGGCGTTGAGGTCCAGGGTGGCGCGGGCGACTGCGGCCAGGCCATCCAGGACGGGGTGGTCCAGGTACACCGGCACCGGCGCGGCGCCGAATGTGCCGCCGGCATCGGCCAGCAGGCGTTCTATTTCCTGATGCACTTCGGGCCAGCCGCCGCCCGCCGCGTAAATCTGCGGGGTCTCGCCGTAGCGCTGGCGGCCCGCCAGCCATTGGCGCACCACCGCGCCCGCCTGCGCGGCCGCAATGCCGGAGGCAATGGCTTCGTGCGTGTCGATGGGGTAGGCCACGACCTGGCCGTTGGCGATGGGCAGGTTGGCGGTGCCATGGGCCAGGGCGTTTCGCATCATGGCCGGGCCCGGCAGAATCAACCCGCCGGCGAAGACGTTGTCGGGGCCGACGGTATCAATGGTGGTGGCCGTGCCGAAGCTGGCCAGCACGAAGGGGGGATGGGCGCCGGGCAGGCGCGACAGCACGCCCAGCAGCGACGCCCAGCGGTCGGCGCCCAATTGCGTCGGCACGCGGTAGCTGTTGACCAGCCCTAGCGTCGTGCCCTGTGAAGGCGACCACGTCACCGCGCAACCGTGTTTTTGCAGGATGGCGGCAATGGCCGTGCCGCGGGCTTCGCCGGCCACGTTCACGCCCAGCGCGCGCAGCGGGCGGCGCGGCAGCGCGGCCAGCCAGCCATCCAGCGCATCCAGGTCCAGGCCGTCGAAGGCGACCGCCGCCGGCTCGCGCGGCATATCGCGGTTGCTGGCGTCCAGCCAACCCACCTTCAAACGGCTGTTGCCGGAATCAATAAGAATAATCATGCTTGGCGTCGAATCGAGATTTCACCAATTGAAATCGGTGTGGCGCCCTGGGGCGTTTGCACCAGCAGGCGGCCATGTTCGTCCACGCCACAGGCGGTGCCGCTAAGTAGGATATCGCCTTTTTCCAGCACGTTCACCGGCCGGCCCGCCAGCGCGTCGACCCGGTCAAAACGATGCTGAAACGCGGCAAAACCCTCGCGTTCCAAGGTTTGAACCGCGTCGTGCCAGGCGGTGGCGCTGGCGCAGATCAGGTCAGCCGCGTCGGGCAGGAGGCCGGATTCGGCCTGCACCTGAGTCCAATCAGCCACATCGCGATCCAGCGCGCGGGACAGCTCGGCCGCGTCGCGCAAATTGACACCCATGCCGATGACAACGGTGTAGCCGGCCTCGCGGCCACCGGGATTGCGGGTGGTTTCCACCAGCACCCCGGCCAGCTTGGCGTCGTGCCACTGCACATCGTTCGGCCACTTCATGCACAGGCCGTTCGCACGCGGCCCGGCAACGGCGCGCAGCGCCTCGCAGGCGACGACGCCGGCCAAGGGCGATAGCGCGGGCAATTGCGCGGCGGGCAGGTGCACGTCGTACGCGCACGAAAACATCAGCGTGGAGCCCGCGCGGTTTTGCCAAGGGCGGCCGGCGCGGCCGCGGCCGGCGTTTTGCAGATGGGTGCCCAACAGCCAGGGTTTGGCCGCGCCAAGCCCCGAGCGGGCTCGCGCCAGCAGGTCGGCATTGGTCGACCCGGTGTTGCCGGTCCAGGTGATGTCTTGGAATACAGGCAGGCGCTGGCCTAGCTCGCGGGCCAGGGCTTCCGGCGCGGGCAGGTCGATAGGGCGGACGTGTTCGGACATGGCGGCGATTGTAGGGCACGCGGCCGCCACGCGCGGTCTTTCGGGGCGCAAGCGTTTATCATTGGCGATACATTTTGCATCCGGTGCCCCGCCTACATGCCGCATTCCGCTTCATCCGCGTCCGCCGCCGCGCCTTTCCGTCTGGACGGAAAAGTCTGCCATGTGGCGGGCGACTGGAGCGTCCTGGCCCTGGCACAGGCCGGCGAAGTCGAACGCCGGCGCACCGCCATGGCCCGCGCGGCCCAGGAAGGCGTGCGCTGGGATCTGCACGGCATCAGCCGCCTGGACACCATCGGCGCCTTGCTGATCTGGCAGGCCTGGGGCGAAAAACTGCCCGAACGGGTGCGCTGGTCGGCCGGCCAGCAGGATGTTTTCAACGCGCTGGCCATGAACAAGGGCGAGGCCCAGACGGCCCCGCCCAAGCCCGAAACCTTTGCCTGGATCCGCGGTCTGGGCGGCGCCATCTTGCAAGCCGCCGAAAACGGCCGGGCGCTGCTGATCATGCTGGGCCAATTGATGCTGGACCTGGGCGCCATGCTGCGCCGGCCGCGCCTGGGACCCTGGCGCGAGATCTCGGCGCAGGTGTATCGCACGGGCGCGCAGGCGCTGGGCATCACGGCGCTGGTGGGGTTTCTGATCGGCGTGGTGCTGTCGTATCTGTCGGCGCAGCAGCTACAGATGATCGGCGCCGACCGCTTTATCGTGCGGCTGCTGGGCGTGTCCATCGTGCGCGAGCTTGGGCCGGTGCTGGCGGCCATTCTGGTGGCGGGCCGGTCTGGTTCTGCAATCACCGCGCAGATTGGCGTGATGCGCGTCACGCAGGAGCTGGACGCCATGCGCGTCATGGGTATCTCGCACGGGCAGCGCCTGATCCTGCCGCGTGTGTTGGCGCTGGCCGTGACCATGCCGCTGCTGGTCTTGTGGACGGACGCCATGGCCTTGCTGGGCGGCATGTTGGCCGCGCAGATGCAGCTGGGTATCTCGCCGCAGTGGTTCCTGACCTCGCTGCCGGACGCCATCTCGCTGACCAATTACTGGATCGGCATCCTCAAGGGCGTGACCTTCGGCATCTTGATCGCGCTGATCGCCTGCCACTTTGGCTTGCGCATCCAGCCCAATACCGAAAGCCTGGGCCGGGGCACAACCACATCCGTGGTGACATCAATTACCGGCGTGATCCTGCTGGACGCCTTCTACGCCATCATCTTCAGTTCGGTGGGCATCTGATGAACAGCGCCACGCAAAACCGCCTGTTCACCGACGACAGCGTCACCGTCGAGCCCGTTATCACGGTGCGCGGGCTGCGCACGGCGTTTGGCGACCATGTGGTGCACGACAACCTGGACCTGACCGTCTTCCCCGGCGAAATCCTGGTGCTGGTGGGCGGATCGGGCACCGGCAAGACGGTGCTGCTGCGGCAAATCATCGGCCTGGACCAACCTGCCGCCGGCTCCGTCAAAGTGCTGGGGCATTCGCTGTTCGACCTGTCGCCCGGCGAGCGCCGGCGCCTGTCTTACCGCTGGGGCATGCTGTTTCAGGCGGGGGCGTTGTTCTCGGCGCTGTCCGTGTTCGACAACGTGGCGCTGCCATTGCGCGAACTGCGAACGGTGCCCGAAGACCTGGTGTGCGATGTCGTCATGTGCCGGCTGGCCATGGTCGGGCTATCCGCCAAGGACGCCGACAAGCGGCCGTCGGACCTGTCCGGCGGCATGGTCAAGCGCGTGGCGCTGGCGCGTGCGTTGTCGCTGGACCCCGAATTGCTGTTCCTGGACGAACCTACCGCCGGGCTGGACCCGCTGCGTTCGGACGAATTCGTGGATCTGGTGCGCAGCCTGCACCGCCAGCTGGGGTTTACCGTCGTCATGGTGACGCACGATCTGGACACGCTGCTGGCGCTGGCTACGCGTGTCGCCGTGCTGGCCGACAAGCGGGTGATCGTGTGCGACACGGTGCAGGAAGTCCTGAAGGTCGATCACCCGTTCATTCATACATTCTTTCTGGGCGAACGCGGCTTGCGCGCGCTTGGGGACCTGGCGCCGAAGGGGTTGCATCATGGAAAACCGTAGTCATGCGCTCATGGCCGGCATCTTCACGCTGGTCCTGTTGGTTGCCGCCGCGCTGATCGCCGTGTGGATCGGGCGGGATCGCACCAAGTTGCAAACGTACGAGATCGTGTCGGCCACCGCCGTCAGCGGCTTGAATCCGCAATCGGCCGTGCGTTATCAAGGCGTGCCGGTGGGCAAGGTGCAGTCCTTGGCGCTGAACCCGAACAAGCCGGGGCAGGTGCGCATCCGTATCGGCGTGGCGCCCAATACGCCCATCACCGAATCAACGTGGGCGGAACTGGGCGTGCAAGGCGTGACGGGGATGTCCAACGTGGAACTGCGCGACGACGGCTCGTCGCTCAAGCGCCTGGCTTCGTCCGCCGAGCATCCCGCCGCCATTCCGCTGCGCCCCGGTTTTCTTGATCGCATCGAGCAGCGCGGCGGCAAGCTGATATCCAACGTGGAAGAGGCTACCGAGCAACTGCGCCGCGTGCTCAGCGAACAGAACGTGCAAGCGCTGACCGCCACCTTGCAGAATGCCACCGACATCACGCAGTCGTTGCGGCAAGCCAGCCGCGACCTTGCGCCCACCATGGCCAAGCTGGGACCGCTGATCGACTCGCTGGGCACGACGTCGCGCCAAGCCGACCGCGCCGCGCGCGAGATTGCCGACCTGGCGCAGCAGGCGCGGCAGGCGCTGGCGCGCTTGAATGCGCCCGACGGCCCCTTGTCGGTCGCCACGCGCAGCCTTAACGACATTGCGCTGGCCGCCGCGCGCCTGGATGGCGAAACCCTGCCCGCCGTTACCAATATGGCCACCAACGTCAGCGCCGCCGCGCGTGGCGCGACCGTCACCCTGCGCCGTGTCGACAGCACGCCGCAATCGTTCTTGTTCGGCCCGGCGCCCGTTGCGCCCGGGCCTGGCGAAGCCGGCTTTGCCGGATTCGGGAGACAGCCCAAATGAAAATGCGCAGCGCCGTACTGTTATTGACCGTGACCCTGACTCTGACCTTGGCGGGCTGCGGCATCGGCCGCGTGCCGGCGCCGCCCTCGGTGTTCGACCTGGGGTTGGACGCCAAACCCGTGCCGGCGCTGCCTGCCCGCGCACCGATCGCCATGAGCGTGCAAGCGCCGCCCGCCTTGTCGGACACCAGCATGATCTGGCGCGTGGGCGACAGCGCCGCGCCCCGGGCGTATGCCACGTTCCGCTGGGCCTCGTCGCCGTCCGAACTCGTGCGCCAGCGCATCACCGACCGCTTGTCTCGTCAGGGCGCCGTGCTGGCCGACCGCGTCAACCTTCAGATGCCGCAGCTGCAACTGACGCTGATGCAGTTCGAGCAGGTGTATGCCGATGACGGGCAGTCCAGCGAAGGCCGCATCCTGTTGCAGGCAGTGCTGCTCAATGGTCGCAACGTGGTCGATCAAAAGCGCATCCAGGTGCGCGTGCCGACCCCGACGCAAGACGCCGCCGGCGGCGTCGCGGCGCTGCGGCAAGCCACGGACGAGGCCTCGGATCAGCTGGCGCAATGGTTGGCGGCGACGGTGCGAAGCGCCTCCGCCGCCACGTCCGAACCCGCCTCCGCAGTGGCATCCGGTGCTACGTCAGAAACCGCGCCCCGGCGCGGATTCGGCCCCCGGCCCGGACCGAACTTCGAGCCCGCATTCAATCCCTCTGCCGGGTCACGGCCCGGCAATTGAATCCGTTTCGTTGTTTCCTCGTTTCCCCATTTCCTTTTTTGCACCTTGAGTTGAACCATGTCCGCACGCACTGATACCCACGCCTTCACCGGCGCCGCCGGCCGCATTGATTGCGCCGTCGATTGGCCTGCCGGCACGCCGCGAGGCTGGGCCCTGGTCCTGCATCCGCATCCGCTGCAAGGCGGCGCGCGCGAAAACAAGGTGGTCACCACCGTGTCGCGCGCCTGCGTGCAGCATGGCCTGGTGGCGGTGCGCCCCAACTTTCGCGGCGTCGGGCAGTCCGAAGGCGTGTTCGACAAGTCGGTCGGCGAAACCCAGGACATGCTTGCCGTGGTGACGCAAATGCGCGAGCTGCATCCCGAACTGGCCGACGCACCCTGGGTACTGGCTGGCTTTTCGTTTGGCACCGCGGTCGCGGCGCAAACCTACGCGGCGCTGGCGGATGCGGGCGATGCCAAGCTGCCGTCCGCGCTGATGTTGATGGGGCCGGCGGTGAACCGGTTTCAGTCGCATGAAGTCCAGGTTCCTGACGACACGCTGATGGTCCACGGCGAAGAAGACGAGGTGGTGCCGCTGTCCGAAGCCATGGACTGGGCGCGTCCGCGTTCGATTCCGGTGGTGGTGGTGCCGGGCGCATCGCACTTCTTTCACGGCAAGCTGCTGGTGCTGCGCCAGTTGATCCAGGCGCGGCTGAAGGTCGCGTTGGACTGAACCGGCCACACGAAGGCAGCAGGTTGCATCAGGTTGCATGTTTTAAATGCACCGGGAACCCCGCGCGAACCGGCCGGGTCCAATCGCCTGCCTATAATTGTCAGCCACTAGCCCCGCGCCGGCGGGCGTCTTTCCTGGACCCACGTTGCCGATGAAGAATTTGCCTTACTCCGCTCAATCCCCCGCTGTCTTTACCCGCCGTCTGCTGACGGGCGCGGTATTGTCGGCGCTGCTTGCGGCCTCGATGCCGGCCTGGACGCAACAAGCGCGCGCCGCTGCCCCTGCCGCCGCGGGCGCCACCGCGCCGGCGCCGTCAGCCTCGGGCGTGGTGCCGGTGGGTGATGTGTCGGCGGTGCCGGCGCCCACCATCGCGGCCAAGGCCTGGATCGTTATCGACGTGAACAGCGGCCAGACCCTGGCCGCGTCCAATCCCGACATGAAGGTCGAACCGGCTTCGCTCACGAAGATCATGACGGCCTACGTCGTGTTCAACGCGCTGGAAGAAAAGCGCCTGACGCTGGAACAGACCGTGCCCGTGTCCGAGCACGCCTGGCGCACGGGCGGTTCGCGCATGTTCATCGAACCGCGCAAGCCCGTCACGGTCGACGAACTGAACCAAGGCATGATCGTGCAGTCCGGTAACGACGCCTCGGTGGCGTTGGCCGAAGCCGTGGGCGGCAGCGAATCGGCGTTTGCCGCGCTGATGAATCAGGAAGCCGAACGCCTGGGCATGAAGAACACCCACTTCATGAACGCCACCGGCCTGCCCGACCCGCAGCACATGACGTCCACGCGCGATCTGGCCACGCTGTCCGCGCACCTGATCACCGATCACCCGGACTTCTTCCACTACTACAAGCAAAAGAGCTACACGTACAACAAGATCACGCAGCCCAATCGCAACCGCCTGCTGTGGGCCGACCCGTCGGTGGACGGCATGAAGACCGGCCACACCGATTCGGCCGGCTATTGCCTGGTGTCGACCGCCGTGCGCGGCGACCGCCGCATCCTGGTGGTGGTGGTGGGCACGGACAGCGAAGCCACGCGTGCCGAAGAAAGCTTGAAGCTTTTGAACTGGAGCTTCCAGAACTTCGACACCGTCAAGCTGTTCGACAAGAGCCAGCCCGGCATCGATGCGCGCGTCTGGGAAGGCACCGCTGAAAACGTGAAGCTGGGTCCGCCCAAGCCCGTGTCGATTGCCGTGCCGCGCGGCAAGGCCGGCGACCTGAAGCCGGTTGCCCAGCGCACCGATCCGCTGATCGCGCCGCTGGCCAAGGGCCAACAGGTGGGCACGCTGCAATTCACGCTGGACGGCAAGGTGCTGCGCACCGAGCCGCTGGTCGTGCAGGACGCCGTCGAACGCGCCGGCTTCTTTGGCCGCATGGTCGACACCGTCAAGCGCTGGTTCCAGTAAGCGCACCGTACCGCGCCGTGCCACGGGTGCGGCCACGGGTGTAAGCTAGCAGCGGGCGTTTCGTGCGAAACGCCCGTTTTCCATTTACAGGCAAGCCCATCGGGCTTGTCCGCGACGTTTGATCCTTCAGGAGTACCCCATGATTCCGGGCGTGCCGGGCGAAAGCCAGGTGTATCTCAACGGCGAGTTCCTGCGTGTCGACGAGGCGAAAGTCTCTGTCCTGGACCGCGGTTTTATTTTTGGCGACGGCATCTACGAAGTCGTTCCCGTGTACCAGGGCAAGGCGTTCCGCATGGCGGAGCACCTGAACCGCCTGGACCGCAGCCTGGCCGCCTTGCGCATCACGCCGCCGATGGACCGCGCGGGCTGGGTCGATCTGATCGAACAGTTGCTGGCGCGCACCAATCTGGACACCTGCATCGTGTACTTGCAGGTGACGCGCGGCGTTGCCAAGCGCGACCACCAGTTTCCCGCTGCGGCCATCACGCCGACCGTGTTCGGCATGATTTCGGCGTGGTCTCCGCCGCCCGCCGCGCAGCGCGCGCAAGGCCTGACCGCCATCAGCATTCCGGACGAACGCTGGCTGCACTGCGAGATCAAGTCGGTGTCGCTGCTGGGCAACGTGCTGGCCAAGCAGCAGGCGGTGGATGCGAACGCCGACGAAGTCGTGCAGTTTCGCGATGGCTACCTGACCGAAGGGTCCTCCACCAACATCTGGGTAGTCTCTGGCGGCAAGCTGCTGGCGCCGCCCAAGAACAACCTGATCCTGGAAGGCATCCGCTATGGCCTGATGGGCGAGCTGGCCGAAGCGGCGGGCATCCCGTTCGAGGCGCGCCGCATCACCCAGCAAGAGGTGGAATCCGCCGATGAACTGATGCTGTCTTCCGCCACCAAGGAAGTGCTGGCGATCGTTTCGCTGGACGGCAAGCCGGTGGGCTCGGGCAAGCCCGGCCCTGTTTTTGAGCAGTTGCGAGCGGGTTATGATGCCCGCATCGCCGCGCTGTAAACCGTTGTCCCGGGCGGCTGCCGCAGCCGCCCGTCGCTCTTTCGGCCGGCCTTGCCTGTGCGCAGCTTGCCCCCATATAAGAACATTCAGGGGCAACCACCTCTCTAGGTAACTCTCATGCATATTCCGCCCGAAGAATCGCTTATCGAATATCCCAGCGACTTTCCCATCAAGGTCATGGGCAAGCAACATCCCGAATTTGCCCAGACGCTGACTGACGTCGTGTTGCAGTTCGACCCGGGCTTTGACGCCGCCACGGTCGAGATGCGTCCCAGCAAGGGCGGCAATTACATGGGCCTGACGTTCATCGTGCGCGCCACCTCGCGCGAACAGTTGGACAACCTGTATAAGGCGCTGCACGGCCATCCGATGGTGTCGATCGTTCTGTAATCGTGCAATCGGAATCGCCGTGATCAAATGGCTCGCGCGGCCGGCGGACTACCTGCCGGTCTGGCAGGACATGCAGGCGTACACCGCGCTGCGCGGCGCCGATACGCCTGACGAGATCTGGCTTTGCGAGCACGCGCCGGTCTACACGCTGGGCCAGGCCGGTCTGCCGCAACATGTGCTGAACCCCGGCAACATCCCCATCGTCCATTGCGATCGTGGCGGCCAAGTGACTTATCACGGGCCCGGGCAAATCATGGCCTATGCGCTGTTCGACCTGCGCCGCGTGGACATGTACGTGAAGGAATACGTCACCTTGCTTGAGGGCGCGGTGATCGACACGCTTGCCCAGCATGGCGTGAATGGCGCCTGTCGCAAGCCCGGCGCACCAGGCGTCTATGTGCCTGATCCTGACCTGGGCCCCGACAGTGGCGAGCTTGCCAAGATTGCCGCGCTGGGCATCAAGATCCGCAACGGCCGCGCCTATCATGGTGTGTCGCTGAACGTGGACATGGACCTGGCGCCTTTCCTGGGCATCAACCCCTGCGGCTACGAAGGCCTGCGCACTGTCGACATGGCGACCTGCGGCGCGCATCGCTCGCCCACCGACGTGGGCAACGCGCTGGCGCAAAATCTGGCGGACGCCTGGCGCCGTAGAAGGAGCACGATTTGAAGACCTACACCGCCGCCGATGTCGCCGCCACCACGCCGGAACAACTGGCCCAGCTGCGCGAAGGGCCGCCGGAATCCTATGCCGCATGGATCGGCGCCGCGGCTGACATGGGGATGGTCGAAGCCCAGACCATCTACGGCCAGATGCTGCTGGACGGCGTGGGCGTGGCGCGCCAGCCCGACGCCGCGCTGGCCTGGTTCAAGCGCGCCGCCAATGCCGACCATCCGATGGCTATCAACATGGTGGGCCGCTGCTACGAAAACGGTTGGGGCGTGGCGGCGGACGACACCGTCGCGGCGTACTGGTTCCGGCTCGCCGCCGACCGTGGCCTGGACTGGGGCATGTACAACTACGCGCACATGCTGCGCGCCGGCCGGGGCGGCGTCACGCAAAACAAGGCGGCGGCACTGGCCTTGTACCAACAAGCCGCGCAGGGCGGCCATGTGAAATCGATTGGCGTGGTGGGTCGGTTCTATGAAGCGGGCGAGGTGGTCGAGCAGGACATCGACCGCGCTTTCGATTGCTATCAGCGCTGCGCCGAGGGCGGTGATTTCCGGGGCATGTTCCATCTGGGGCGCTTGCTGCTGCTGCGCGGCAAGAAGCAGGAAGCCGTTCAATGGCTGGTCCGCGTGCCTGAAACCGCCACGCCGGGGTTCTTGAAGGAAGCCAACGCCATGCTGGAAGACGCGGGCTTTCCGGCGTTGTACGAGGTCTGAAGGGTCTGGGGTTTCTGCTGGCGTGAAGGTGTCGACAGACTATCGGCTTGCCGCGTTGTTTGCAGGCCGAAAAGGTATAGCGGTATCGCAGCGGTATAGTAGCGGTATAGCAGCGGTATAGCAGCGGTATAGCGCCCAGCGCCGCGCTTTTCTACGTGCTTAGCCGAGCTTCGAACGTCACTTCCAAGGTCTGATGCTGGCCGGCAGCCAGTTCGCCCTGTAGTCGATCAAGCAACACCTGCGCTGCCCGGCGGCCCAGGTCCGCCGCGTTTATGCCCAGCGTCGTCAGCCCTTGCGCCCATTGCGCCGCACTGCCGTCATCCGTGAAACCCAGCACCGCCACATCCTGCGGCACGTGCAGGTCGCGGTTGTGCGCCTCGGACACTGCGGCCGCCGCGAGCAGATCCGACGTGCAAAACACCGCGTCAAAGATCGTATTGGTGGCCAGCAGCCGCAAAAACGCCATCCGCCCGTCGTTCATTTGCAGCACTTCGGGCTGCACGATGTCCGCAACCCGATCCAGCCCCAGCGCCGCCGCCGCGCTGATAAACCCCTGGCGTCGCGCGCGTTCCCAAGCGTTGTCCGCGCTGACGCAGGCGACCAGCGCATGCCGCTTTTCCGCCAGATGGCGCGCGGCCATGCGACCGGCCTCTTCGTTGTCGATCACAACGGCCGTATCCAGCGGGTGCGCCGAGGCACTCCACGTTTCCACCACCGGAATTTCCATCGCGGCCAGGCCGGCGCGAAGATTGGGCTCGTCCAGCGGGCCCATGACCAGCGCCGCAGCCGGCTGCAAGGCGGCCAACTGCGGCAACATGGCGGCGTCGTGCCACGGCCCCGCCGCCAGGAAATAGCCCTCGCCCGCCAGCCGCTCCGCGCAAGCTTGAACAGCACGACCGACAGGGCCGGTATCCAGGCGGGGGGCGATCAGGGCAACGAGGCGGGGCGGGGAAATAAGGGACATGGAGAAGGGCTTAGGGGGAATTCAGCGAAATTGCCAGGCAAGACGATAACTCAGCCTGCAAGGCGCGATGTGGACAAGCAGCCGGCTGGCCCAGGGCAAAGCGGCGGGCGGGTTGGTGCAACAGGCGGCGGTGGAGGCGTGAGGCGGCGGCGGGGGTAAAATGCCATTTTTGTCTTAAACCGGGCCGTCCTGCGCGCCGGTTGCGAAGGTGCCCAATGTCTACGCTTGCCGAGTCCGCTGTTCCCCCGAACGAATCCGCCGCTGCTCCCGCCACCACGGAAGCCGTCTACGATCCGACGCAAAAGCAGAAGTCGCAAGCCAAGACGGCGCGCATCCCCATCAAGATCGTGCCGGCCGAGCGCCTGAAAAAGCCCGAGTGGATTCGCGTGAAAGCCGCCGCGCCCGGCTCGCGCTTCTACGACATCAAGCGCATCCTGCGCGAGCACAATCTGCACACGGTCTGCGAAGAAGCGTCTTGCCCGAACATCGGCGAATGCTTCGGCAAGGGCACCGCCACGTTCATGATCATGGGCGACAAGTGCACCCGCCGCTGCCCGTTCTGTGATGTGGGCCATGGCCGCCCGGACCCGCTGGACACCAAAGAACCCGAAAACCTGGCGCGCACCATCGCCGCGTTGAAGCTGTCGTACGTCGTCATCACCTCGGTGGACCGCGACGACCTGCGCGACGGCGGCGCCGGCCACTTCGTGGACTGCATCACCCACATCCGCGAACTGTCGCCCACCACCCGCATCGAAGTGCTGGTCCCCGACTTCCGCGGCCGCCTGGACCGCGCGTTGACCATCCTGAATGCCGGCCCCCCGGATGTGATGAACCACAACCTGGAAACCGTGCCGCGTCTTTACAAGCAGGCGCGTCCGGGTTCGGACTACATGCATTCGCTGAAGCTGCTGGCAGAGTTTAAAAAGCTGCACCCCGAAGTGCCGACCAAGTCAGGGCTGATGCTGGGGTTGGGCGAGACGGATGAAGAGATCTTGCAGGTGATGCGCGATATGCGTGAGCACAACGTGGATATGCTGACGATCGGGCAGTATCTGCAGCCGTCGGAGCATCATCTGCCGGTGCTGCGGTATGTGCACCCGGATACGTTCGCGATGTTTGAACGTGAAGCTTATGCGATGGGGTTTTCCCATGCGGCGGTGGGGGCGATGGTGCGGTCTTCGTATCACGCGGATGAACAGGCGCATGCGGCTGGGGTGAATTAATGGCCAGGCACTAGAAGCTCTGCCGGGGTTGCACTCCCCATTGCCAATTGACAGGCAAATGGCGATGTTCGCTTGCACGCGGAAAGCTGAAGAAATAATGCGTGGCCCAGCGAGAGAGCGGTACGGATAGCATGCGTGATGCTGCCCCGACTAATTGTTCCTATCCGGCACTGGACTCGCGAGTCCAGTCCTTGTGTTTCCCGCAGCGCTCGTGGTTCATCGGCATGATGGACAGAGATACCGCTGCGGCGTCAATGGAGGTTCTTCCACAATGAGGCAGTTTCCGAGCAGCCCGCGTGCGCTTGTATTGAGTGGGGTGTGTAACGGGGATTTAATCTTCGCATCGATCAAGCGCGAAGTCGTTGGGCGCTACAAGGGCTCCATCATGGGATTGATGTGGACCTTCATCAACCCCATCATCATGCTTGCAATCTATACCTTCGTGTTCAGTGTCGTGTTCAAGGCGCGTTGGAATACGGGCAGTGCGTCGCGCACCGAGTTCGCGTTGGTATTGTTTTTGGGCTTGATCGTTTTCAATCTGTTCGCCGAGTGCTTCAACAAGGCGTCAGGACTGATCGTCGGTAATCCCAACTTCGTCAAGAAGGTGTTGTTTCCACTTGAAATCCTTCCCTGGATCACGTTGGGCGCAGCCCTGTTCCACACGTTTGTAAGTCTGATGGTGTGGCTGTTGGCGTACCTCGTCCTGTTCGGATTGCCCCCCCTGACGGTGCTCTACGTGCCGCTCGTCCTGTTGCCATTTTGTCTTTTCATCTTGGGGCTGTGCTGGATACTGGCTTCCCTGGGTGTGTACTTGCGCGACGTGTCCCAATTCATCGGAATCGTGACGACAGTGGTGATGTTTATGTCCCCCATCTTTTACCCGCCAGAGAACTTGCCAGAGCCATATCGGGATCTGCTGTACCTGAATCCACTGACTTTCATCGTGGAGCAAGTCCGCGCCGTGGCTTTTTTTGGTAACCAGCCGAACGCACTGGGCCTGTTGGCATACGCCGTGGCGGCTGCCGCGTTTGCGTGCCTGGCGTTTGCCTGGTTCCAGAAGACCCGGAAGGGGTTTGCCGATGTCCTCTGAAATTTCAATATCGGTATCCGATGTCAGCAAGTGCTATCACGTCTATGAACGGCCGCGTGATCGCCTCTTGCAGATGCTCACGCGCGGCCGCAAGCAATTCTTCAAGGAATTCTGGGCGCTGCGGGACATCTCTTTCGAAATCAAGAAAGGCGAAGTGATCGGCATTGTCGGTCGTAACGGATCGGGAAAATCGACCCTGTTACAACTGATTTGCGGCACCTTGAATCAAAGTTCGGGCGAGGTCACCACCGTCGGACGCGTTGCTGCGCTGCTGGAGCTGGGATCCGGGTTCAACCCCGAATTCACGGGGCGCGAGAACGTCTTCCTGAATGGTGCGATTCTTGGCCTGAGCCGACAGGAAATCGCGTCCAAGATGGATCGCATTCTTGCCTTCGCCGAGATCGGTGATTTCATCGACCAACCGGTCAAGACTTACTCCAGCGGGATGTACGTGCGGTTGGCGTTTGCGATTCAGGCCAATATTGACCCGGATATCCTGATTGTCGACGAAGCGTTGGCGGTAGGCGACGCTTACTTCACGCACCGGTGTATGTTGCGATTTGAGCAATTACGTGAACGGGGCACTACGATCCTCTTCGTATCGCACGACGCAACCGCGGTAAGGGCATTGTGCGAGAAATGCATCTGGCTGGAGAACGGCCGGATGGTTGCCTTCGATACGGCCTCGAAAGTCGTGGATCGCTACCTCACCGCTTTGTTTGGCTACGAACAGGCCGACACCGTGAACGAAGAGCCGGTGGCTGCTCTGGAAGATGGCAGCGCACCTGTCGCAGCACGCGATGGGCTCGAATTGAGAATTCCCAATATCGATCAGCGTATTGGTGACGGCAAATACTCGATTATGGGTGTGAACCTCTATGACGAAAAAATGAGCCCGATCCAGGCGATCACGCACGGCTCTCGCGTCATCCTCCGATTCAGTATCCGCAATCAGTCCATGGAGGGCGGCGGAAAGCTCATCGCGGGCTACATATTCCGTACCCAGAAAGGCATCGAGCTGGCGAGCACGCACAGTGATGTGGAGAAGGTGCCAATCACGATTGAAGAGATCGGCAGCATTGTGACGGTCACGTTTACCGTCGATTTGCCGCTGTTGCATCCAGGCTCTTATGCGTTCAGCCCCACGGTTGCGTATCGTACCGAACTGGGCGATATCAATATGGCTGATCGTGTGGAAAATGCGATTGTGTTCATGGTGTCGTCGGTGAAGCAGATCCACGCGATGATGAACCTGCCGACCTCTGTGTCGGTGATGAACACGCCGGCGTGATTTCTTTTGCCGCCGGTGTAATGAACCAATCGAAGGTGGCCCAAGCCGGCCAAATGACAAGTTGTCGGAATAGCAGAATTTACTGAGGAATAGCGATGTGTAATGCTTGGTGTAAGGCTTGGGGAAGGCAGGCACAGCCACACGTACAACAGGGCGCCCGGCTATTGGAAGTCGGTGCCCGCGATGAGAGTGGGACGCTTCGCGAGATCTTTTCCGATCAGGAAGGCCAGTACGTTGGCATAGATGTGCTTGAGGGCCCCGGCGTCGATCTGGTGCTGGACCCTTCGGGCATCGTCAGTCAGTTCGGCCGCCAGTCGTTTGATGCGGTGGTCACTTGCGGGATGCTGGAGCGCTGCCACGATTGGCAAGGGGCTCTGCATCAGATGGCGGCTGCCTTGCGCGTTGGCGGCGTGCTGGTGGTGGCTGCACGCTCGCCGGGAGTTGAACACCACGATCATCCGGCAGATTTTTGGCGCTTTTCTCATCAGGACTTCGTCGACATCTTTTCCCCGCTGGGCGACTTAATTTCGGTCGGAGACGACATGGCACAGGATATGCCGCGCGGGGTGGGCGTTGTCGTTAGGCGCACATGTTCCGACGAGGCCCTCGAAGCCTGGATGGCAGGACTGCGCTCCGTCCCGATGTATGCGGTGTCGAATAAGGCCAATCAGCAGGCCGCGAAAGATCTGAAGCCTGAAACCGTAGCCAGGGGGACTTCTGAAGGCATGATTTTTGACCAATACAGCCGTTACCTGGCGTGTGCCCGACTGTTGCGGGACTCTGGAGTAACGCGTGGCTCTAGCGTATTGGACGTGGGCAGCGGACCAGAGTGCTTGCTTGGCGGATTCATCGAGGAAGCCGAGGTCACCTATGTCGACCCGCTGCTAGCCGGCAAGGAAGGGGTCAACAAGGTCAGCGGCAACGTGTTTGCCGAGCGCCTGGATGGCAAGAAATTCGATTTCGTGTGCGCGGTGGACGTTTTAGAGCACGTTCCGCCCCAATACCGAGATGCTTTCCTGAGCCGACTCATGGATCTTGCAGGCACTGCGGTGCTGTTGGGATTTCCGCCGAGCGAAGACGGGCATGGTCTTGAGACCGACAATCACGTCAACGAGGAATATCGTCGCGTACATGGCACGACATACAGCTGGCTCGACGAACATTACGAGTATGGACTGCCCTCGGCGCACAAGGTGGAAGCAGGTTTCCGCGCGCGGGGTTTCAATTGCTCGGTGGTCGGGCATGGCCATACGCCTTGGTTAAAGCGCCTGCTTTCCAAGGTGATCTGCTACTGGGACGTTCAATCCCTGAAGCCTGAAGTGTTGGCTGCCTCCGAGGCATTCAATCGCGAGCTTGCCGACCAGGATTTTGCCGAGCCGCACTATCGGGTTTTTCTTTCGGCTACCAAGGAACCGCAGTCTCGTCCCGCTGATCGGTATGAGCCCTCTGCCGACGAGTTGGCAAATCTGGATCGCAAATTTGACGCGATCGTGGACGAACTCGACCAGCGCGTCCTGGAACGGGCCGTAGGTGAACTGAAGCGCAAGGAAGAGGAAGTCTCCAAGCTGAGCAGCGGCCTACATCAAACCTCGGTTTGGGCCCAGTCCTTGGTGGAAACCATCGCCCAGCACGATGTGGAAGTTTCTCGGCTTCAGGCTGAAATTAGCGACATCTCCAGCGCTCATCGGCAACTCCAGAGCGAGCTTGGTAATCTCTCTAGTGCCCACCAGCATCTGCAAAGTGAATTCAACGATATCGCCAGCGTCCATCAGCGCGGTAGTGTTCGTCTTGGCATGCGCCTGATGAAGGCGGCGGCGCGGAGGCGCTTGGCGGCAACACCTGTTGGCGACGTCGTGCGCCTCGCTCGCGGCCACAAGGCCAAGCAGCAGGCCCGCGCGAGATTGGATGTCGTCGCGCAGGCAGTGGCGCGCAATAGCGAACGCCTCGTGCTGGCATTTCCGATCATCAATTGGGACTTTCGTTGGCAGCGGCCCCAGCACATCGTATCCGGGCTGCGTGACCACGGTTACGCGGCATGCTATTTATCGATGAATCTGGACCCGCTTGGTCGGAAATTTGTCTCGGGAGCCGAGGCGGCCGGAGCGCTTGGGGTGGACGTTCTGGACAAGGATATTTTCCAGATTCGCTTGCAGTCGCGAGATCCGATCAACGTCTATGCCAACGTACTGTCCGGCGAGGACCTTGATAACCTGGCCACGTCGCTGACGCAACTTATCCGTCATGCAAAACCCGCGTCGATTCATTATTTGGTTCAGTTCCCGGGGTGGTGGCCGGTCGCGCAGCGGCTGAAAGAGGCCTTGGGCGGGACAGTAGTCTTTGATTGCATGGACGATCACGCGGGTTTCTTCACCAATTCAGCGGATGCAATCAAGATGGAGCAGCAGCTGATCGAGGCGGCAGACCTGGTTGTGGCCTCGTCATTGCTCCTTCAAGACCGCTGCCATGTCTTGAATCCGCGGACCGTTCAAATCAAGAATGGTACGGAGTTCGACCATTTCGCGCAGCCCAAGCGCAATGGCCTGCTGGATAAGTATGCCGATCGCCCCATCGTTGGATACTACGGCGCCATTTCCGATTGGTTCGATATGGACCTGCTTGCTCATTGCGCCCGCGCCAAGCCCGAGTGGAATTTCGTGTTGATCGGATCGACGATGGGTGCAGATTTGGCGCCGGTGCAGGGACTGGCAAATGTGCATCTGCTTGGCGAAAAGCCCTACGCAGAGCTGCCCGGATATTTCGCGTATTTTGACGTGTGCACGATTCCATTCAAAATCGTGCCGCTGACGTTGGCGACGAATCCGGTCAAGTTCTACGAATACCTGAGCGCAGGCAAACCGGTGGTGTCGATAGATCTGCCAGAGTTGGCGATTTATTCGGACGATTGCTACCTGGCGCACAACGGCAAGGAGTTTGTCGCCCAGTTGGAAGCGGCTATGGCGCAAAAGGATGATCCCGAAAAGATTGCCCGACGCATCGCGCTCGCCAAGGATAATTCATGGGATGCACGCGTCGCGGCGCTGTTGCAGGCCGATGCGTTTGCGAAGCGTTAAGTCGATTGCTCCCTTATTAGCTGCCCTCAATATGCGACTGACATGAACGCTTCCATTATCGTTCTGGCTTACAACCACCTCCAGGAGACCACGGCACCTTGCCTGGAGTCGATACTTGAGCATACCGACCTGAACAGCAATGAGCTCATCGTTGTCGATAACGCGTCTAGCGATGGTACGGCCGCCTACCTGCGGGAGTTCCAGGCAAAGCATCCGGATGTACAGCTTTGCTTGAATGATGTGAACAAGGGGTACGCCGGCGGCAACAACGACGGGATTCGCCTGGCCAAAGGGCGCGTTCTGATCCTGTTGAATAACGACACGCTGGTCGGTCCAGGATGGCTTGCGCCTTTGGTGGACGCGCTGGACAGCGATCCGAGCGTAGGCATGGTAGGCCCGGTGACAAATTCCGCAGGCAATGAGCAGCGCATTGTCCTGCCCGATGTCACCTCTGATTCGTTTGTGGGGGCGACCGCGCCCTATCTGGAGATGCAGGCCGGTGCGTACTCCGAGACGGAGAAGCTGGGTTTTTTCTGTGTCGCAATCAGTCGAGACCTCATCGAAAAAATCGGAGTGCTCGATGAGGCGTTCGGTATTGGAATGTTCGAAGATGATGATTTGTGCGTGCGTGCGACACGTGCGGGATATCGTCTACTTATTTCCGAGGGCTCCTTCGTGTATCACAAGGGTAGCGTCTCATTCAGCAAGCTGGGTGCAGAGAAATATCAGGGTTTATTCTTCAAAAACCTCGCATATTTCTTCGAAAAGCATGCGGCGACATGGACTTATACCGATATTGCCATAGCAGCCTGGAAGCGCCTCAAGCAGGATATGCAGCAGGCGATGTCGGGAGATCAGGCTGCGCAGGCCAGGGTACGCAGCAGGGTCTCGTTGATGGACGATACGCTGCGCCAGTCGCGGCGGCAGGAAGAGGCCGCCCTGCAGTCTTCATCAGTCGAACTCTCAAATCGGATCGCGGCCAAAAAGCATGCCGAACTGATGGAGATCTCGGATTGGGCAACGTCGCTCAAGAGCGAGAACGAGAGACTGTGGCTGGAGCTGGATGCGTACAAGCGCAAATTTGATGGTGTGAACCAGGAGCAGGCAGCTGCGCATGGTGGTAAATCGCTGATAGGGGCGTTGGTACGCAAGCTCAAGCGCTTTATAAAGTTCTGACGTCCAAGACTGCCGGACGTATGTCCATGTGCGTCGTTCGCGACACGGTAGGCCCAGCCAACGCTGGGGCAGCTATGTCCGGCAAAGGTTATCGAAGAAAGTCATGATCCATCCAAAAAACGAAAAGACGGCTTGCTTGGTCGAGGTTTCATCTGCGCCAGTCCAGTCGTTGTTGAAGATCGAGGTACTACCATGAAAATCATTCCTACCGCCATTCCGGAAGTTTTGCTCATCGAACCCCGCGTTTTCGGTGACGACAGAGGTTTTTTCTTCGAGAGTTTCAACAGCCGTTTATTCAATGAGGCCGTAGGTCGCGAAGTCAACTTCGTGCAAGACAATCATTCGCGCTCCGTACAGGGTGTGTTGCGGGGCTTGCACTATCAGATCGTGCAACCGCAAGGCAAGTTGGTTCGGGCTGCCATCGGGTCGGTGTTTGACGTGGCTGTTGATATGCGCAAAGGTTCTCCCACGTTTGGAAAATGGGTGGGCGAGGTGCTCAGCGCAGAGAACAAACGCATGTTGTGGGTTCCGGAGGGCTTTGCCCATGGCTTCCAGGTCCTGTCGGAAACCGCTGACTTTCTTTACAAGACGACCGATTTCTACGCACCGCAACATGAGCGGTGCGTTGTCTGGAATGACGCGACTCTGGCAATAGATTGGCCCGCCGATGTGACGCCGCGTCTCTCGCAAAAGGATGAGCAAGGGCTGACGTTCCTTGAGGCGGACGTTTTTGCTTGATCCAGTCATCACAAGCGCGTGCGTTGATGACGCGCGCGGCCTGCGAGGCGCCATATCATGGTGAAGAAGGCTTCCGTCATTATTCCGACGAAAAACCCCGGTGGCATTCTGCGCTCCGTGCTTTCTGCTGTCTGTAATCAGAAGGTGCCCTTCGAATTCGATGTATTGGTCATTGATTCGGGTTCCACAGACGGCACCGTCGAGTTTGTTCGCCAGTTTGGCGATGAGCGTGTTCGGCTGTATGAGATTGCACCGGAGCAATTCGGCCATGGAAAGACGCGCAACCTGGGGGTTTCGCTAACCGAGGGTGAGTTCGCCGTGCTTATCACGCATGACGCTTTGCCCGCTAGCGATGGTTGGTTGGCTGCCATGGTGGCGCCCGCGGACCAGGATTCGGAGGTGGCGGGGGTATTCGGCAGGCATTTGGCATACCCCGATGCATCGCCCTTCACCAAGCGTGACTTGGAACGGCACTTCGCCCATTTCGAATCTACCCCTGTTGTCAGGTTGGATGATCGTGCGCGCTATGAGCGCGACCCCGGCTATCGGCAGTTCCTGCACTTCTTTTCGGACAACAACGCGCTGATTCGCCGTAGCGTTTGGCAAGAGTTTCCGTATCCGGATGTGGATTTCGCAGAGGATCAGATTTGGGCTGAAACGGTCATCAAGAAAGGGTGGAAGAAAGCCTACTCCTATGAGGGGGCGGTGTATCACTCTCACGACTTCCCCCTCTTTGAATATTTGCAGCGTAGCTTTGACGAGGCTTATGCGCTGTTTCGCCTTTTTGGCTATACGCTGGTCCCCTCGTTGTACCGGCTTTTTTGCTCGTGGGCAGCGGCGACTCTGTTGGACTCCCGCTACGCGTGGGGGCAGGGGTTGTTCCGACGTGACCCATTGGCGGTGCTGAGTATGCCTTTCCGAAATCTGATGCGTGTATCGGGGCACTATCTCGGTTCGCGTGCCGAAAGGTTGCCGGCCGGGTTGCGCCATAGGCTTTCGAGGGATCGGCGCATGATGGCCGGCATGTCGGTTTCTGTAAGAGCGGAAGAGAAATCATGAATTTTGGCATCCTCAAGAAACGTGCCGAGAGTGTCTGGCGGTTCCGCCGAGATCACGGGACTAAGGCTTTGATTTTGCGAGCGTTGAACGCTTTGCTGAACCCCAGCGCGTTCAAAAAGCTAAAGGTCGTCGAATCACTGGCATTCACCAAGTATCAACCGTTTGGCGCTAGGTCCAAGGCCGAACAGGCGGGGTCCAATACCGTCAACTGGTTTATTCCGCGGCCTGGCCGTGGGTCGGGTGGCCATCTGAATATTTTCCGCTTCGTGCGGAATTTGGAGGCGTTGGGGTTCGAGTGTCGCCTGATATCGACCGTCACCAATATTCCAGGCATGACTCCAGAGCAAATGGAAGCGGACATTGCCAGCTGGTTTTTCCCGCTTAAGGCGAAGGTGTACATCGGAGCAGAGAATGCTCCCCCCGCTGCCATATCGATCGCAACTGGCTGGCATACCGCTTACGATGTGCGGAATTTCCAATCCACTTTGCACAAGTGCTACTTCGTGCAGGACTTCGAGCCCCAGTTCTATCCGGTCGGAACCGACTATGCGCTGGCTGAGGAGACCTACCGGTTTGGTTTCACCGGTATAACGGCAGGGGGTTGGTTAGCCGACAAGTTGGCTGGCGAGTACGGCATGCGGACCTACGCCGTAGGCTTTTCCTATGACCGCGAGCTATACCGACCGCAGCCCGTCCCGCATGAGGGGCGTCGCGTCTTCTTCTATACAAGACCTTCGACGCCGCGCCGTGGCTTCGAGTTGGGACTTGCGGTGCTGGATGAAGTCGCCAGGCGGCATCCTGACGTCGTGGCCGTGCTGGCCGGGGGCCGTTTGGGGCAATGGGAGATTCCGTTCAAGCATGTTGATAGCGATATCGTCGACCTTGCCAAATTGAGCGAGCTGTACAACAGTTGCGATGTCGCATTGGTGCTGTCGTTCACCAATCTTTCCCTGCTGCCGCTAGAGCTGATGGCGTGTGGCGTTCCGGTGGTCAGCAACCGTGCCGCGTGCACGCAATGGCTGCTGACAGAGGAAAATGCTCGTCTTGAAGCACCCACAATCGAGGGCCTGGCTGATGCGATCAGCTCCATTCTCGAAGATCCCTCAGAGGCTGCTCGCTTGCGTGAAGGCGGCTTGCGCCTTGCCGCCACGACGGACTGGACAGTCGAGGGGCGTCGCATGGCGGACATCCTGCACCATATTGTTGAATCCCCCAACGAGGATTCTTCCTCTCGAATGATGGCGGCGCCGACATGATCGACCTGTCGCAATCTCGCTGCGCGATTCTTGGCGGAGGGGGCTTTATCGGCACCAATCTGTGCCGGGCATTGCAGGGCCGCGTGGCGGGAATGAAGATTTTCAGCCGACGACTTTCATTTCCACCGGCCGTTAGCGGTATCGAGTGGATTTCGGGCGATTTCGAGCATACCGATAAGGTCGCGGAGGTGGTAGCGGGTTGCGATACCGTTTTTCACTTGTTGACGGCCACGACACCCGCTAGTGCGAATCTCGATATGATTGGCGACTTGAATGCCAACGTTGCGGGGACGTTGCGCCTGCTCGATGCCTGTCGCGCGGAAGGCGTACGCCGCATTGTTTATATCTCCTCCGGTGGGACGATATACGGCATTCCGCAACGGATCCCCACGCCGGAAAGTGCGCCAACGTCACCGATTACGGCCTATGGCGTCACGAAGCTCTCCGTTGAAAAATATCTACATCTTTATCACCACCTTTATGGATTGGAGTACCGAATACTTCGTGTCGCCAACCCATTCGGACCGTATCAGACTGCTATCAAGAATCAGGGCGTAATTGCTGCATTCATGCGTCACGCGCTGCGGGGTGAGTCGATCAATGTCTGGGGTGACGGATCGATTGTGCGCGATTACATCTTCATCGACGATGTGATCTCGGCTATGCTCGCGGCGGCGACGCATGAAGGCCCTTCGCGGGTGTTTAACGTTGGCAGGGGCGAGGGCCGCAGCCTGACCGAGATCGTCGAAGCAATCGAACATGTTTCGGGGCTGACAATTCCGGTTCAGTACGGCGCAGCCCGCGCAATTGACGTGCCGCGCAGCATCCTCGACATTACGCTGGCGCGTCGGGAATTGGGCTGGCAGCCACAACACGACTTCTTGTCCGGGATGCAGTTGACCTGGGACTGGATGCGCAGCCTTTCCTAGGCCCGGCGATCGAATTCGAATTGAAAAAATGAAGAAGTATTTTCGTGCGTTGCGGACGATGGGTGCCTTGGGCACGTCTGGAGGCGGGCTGCCAGGCTTGCTCCGCAAAACTGTCCGCATGTATCAAAAAGAAGGCGTTGGTGGGTTCAAGCGCCTCTTTTCGGCTGCTGTGCGCGGCCACGCTTTGTCGGGACCGATTCCCAATCGCCCAAGCGATGCGGACGATTTTGCATTCGAAGTTCCTTTTGCGTATCCCGTCAGTCGCGATCCATCGCTACGCATCTGTGCGGTCGTCCACGCCTTTTACCCCGAACTGGTGCCGCAAATTCGAAGCTATCTCGAAAGGGTGCCCGGTCAGCTCGATGTCTACATTTCGACCACATCCGATGAGAAGCGCAACATCATCGAAGCCGCGATGCTTGACTATGCGGGAGGCTCCGTCGAAGTCCGGGTGTTCGAGAATCGGGGACGGGATATTGCGCCCAAGCTAGTGGGCTTTGCCGATGTCTACAGCAGGTACGATGTCGCGCTCAGTCTGCACACTAAGAAGTCCCCGCATGGGGGCGAGATGTTGGCGCCCTGGCGTGACTATCTGTACGATCATCTACTTGGGTCCCCGGAGATCGTTGCGTCCAATCTTGAGCTCTTGCGCCAAGATCGGATTGGCATGGTATTTCCACAGCATTTCTTCCCCTTGCGAAATCACCTTGCCTGGGGTCCTAACTTTGAGCCTACGCGCGCGCTGCTGGAGCCGCTTGGTGTCGCGGTAGAAGCAGACGCGTATCTTGAGTGCCCCTCGGGGTCCATGTTTTGGTGCCGAACCGACGCTTTGAAGCCTTTGCTGGGATTGAATCTGACTTTTGACAGTTTTCCCGATGAGGCTGGGCAAACCGACGGCACCCTCGCCCACGCGATAGAACGGGCCTTCCTCTACAGTCTTGAGGGGGCGGGCTATAAATGGGCCAAGGTGGTGTTGCGAAATTCTTATCCTTTACCTTCGACGATCGTACCAGTTCACAGCATCGTCGATATTGAGCAAGGCATGTCACGCGTGTACCGATCATTACTGGGGTCGAAGGTGACTACAGTGAAGCGGAAATCCTAAAAATGTGATTCTGACTGAGTGAGAACATGAACTGGCTTGCGGATTATCTACGCGATTCAAGCGTGAAGGATATGAATGTGGACGGCGGTGACCGACTGTTGATCCATAGTCAGATTTTGGCGCGAAAACCCATGCTGCAAGCCGTGTTCAACAGTTTTCATCATACGTTTGAGCGGTTGGATCGTCGCTTTCTCACTGCGTCGGGTTTGCGTGTCGAACTAGGGGCCGGCGTTGCCCCCATTCGAGATAGCTATCCCGATGTTCTTGCTACAGATATTGTCCATGGGCCCCATCTTGATCGGGTGGTGAATGCTGAAGAGATGGATTTTCCCGATCGGTCCGTGAGAGCGATATTCGGACAAAATTGTTTTCATCATTTTCCCCATCCCGATCGTTTTTTTAACGAATTGTTGCGGGTTCTGCCGGAAGGGGGCGGGTGCATTCTGCTTGAGCCATATTACGGGCCTGCAGCAGCCTTTACGTTCAAGCGCCTGTTTAGTACCGAAGGTTATGACAAGAAATTTCCGTCCTGGGAAACCCCAGTGGCGGGGCCGATGAATGGCGCCAATCAAGCCTTGAGCTATATAGTTTTTAAACGCGATAGAAAGATGTTCGAACAAAAGTTTCCACAGCTGCGCATTGTCCACGAGGAAGTGTGCAATAACTATTTACCTTATCTCCTTTCCGGTGGGCTGAATTTTCGCCAGCTATGGCCGGACGGAGCGCTTCCCCTGCTTTCCGGAATTCAGGGTGCGTTGAAGCCGTTCTCGCGCCTGCTCGGACTGCATCATGTGGTTGTTTTGCGCAAAGAGATCTGATGCGATTTGCTCGTTACGTATCAGTTCAGATCGGCGCTTATGTCATAGACATGGGCGGTTTTGTGTTGCTCAGCAAGTACCTGCTCACGCCGATTTTGGTGGCGAACATCATAAGTAAGCTCTGCGCAGGCTTGTTTGGTTTTTTTGTTCATCGGGTTTTCACTTTTCGCGTGAGCGATTCGGATCGGACCTGGCGGCAGGCGGTGACCTACTTCGCGCTGCTGGGTTTGAACTTGCCCTTGTCTGCCTTCATCTTGCACGGTGTGCTGCAGGTGGTGGCTTGGCCGGTACTCGCTAAGTTCTTTTCCGATGTTATTTGCGTATTTCTTAGCTATTGGCTGAGCAAGCGGTTCGTGTTCTTGTGAGAGCGCACTTGCTTCATACGTGGCCTTGTCGTCGGCTCCTGGGGACCCCTCAATGAAGTTGTTGATTACCGGAGCGACCGGCTACATCGGACGGCGATTGGTCGCCGCTGCCGTAAAGCGTGGACACCAAGTGGTGGTGTCAGGTCGTAAGCGTCCCTCGGACATGGACATTGACTGGGTGCATTTCGACCTGACCAATCCTCAGGCGGTCGAGCTGCCAGATGGTCTGGATGCAGTGCTTCACCTGGCGGTGGTGACATCGTCCAGTGCTGAGCTCGAAGACAGGGAAGTTGTCGCCGGGCAGTCGCTGCTCGACGCCACGGCACGCGCCGGCGTGCCGGTGTTGTTCGTTTCCAGCCAAACGGCGCGTTCGGATGCGCCCACCGCTTATGGGCGGAACAAATGGAAGATCGAGCAATCGGTGTTGGCGCAGCGTGGCTGGGTGGTGCGCCCCGGACAGGTCTATGGCGGCAGCGAGGCCGGCCTATTCGGCGTCCTTGTGAATGTCGTGCGACGGCTCCCCATACTTCCCGCGTTTGTACCTGCACCGCGCGTCCAACCGGTGCATGTTGATGATTTGGTGCTGGCGTTGTTGAGTTGCCTTGAACGTCGACCACAATCTGGAATCTTCCAGATCGCCGAGCCCGATCCCATCACCTTCACCACCTTTTTGTCAGCGATCGCGCACGGACGTATCAGGCGCAAGCGCGTCTTTGTTCCAGTTCCTGTGGTGTTGGTCAAGGCGGCCATCGCGGTGCTGGGTGCGGAAAGCAGTCGCCGGATAGGCTTGGATCGTCTGCTTTCCCTGTTTGCGCTGCCCTTGATGCAAACGGCGGCCGATCTGGACCGACTTGGCATCACGCCCAGGCCACTGGCCAGTGGCATGACTTACTCAGGTTCTGCACGCCGCCGCTGGCTAATAGAGGAAGGGCGAGCGATGTTGACGTATGTCCTGCGCGAGGAACCCACCGGTGAATTGATACGTCGATATGTGCGCGTTGTTGAAAGCTTGCGCACCGTTGGTGCGCTCGACCTGCCTTCCTGGGCGCTGCGCCGTCCCTCGTTGCTTGCCTTGTTGGAAGGCGGGGCGTCGCTGCAGGATGACCTGCGGGAGGAGTTGGCTTGGCGGTTCAACGCGGCGGTGACGCTGGCCGAAGCCAACCCTCAGGGGGCTCGTCGATTTCTATGGTTGGGTGAGCGACGACAAGGCGGGCTGGTCAAGGCGTTTTATGTCTGCCGGGCGATTGCGAGTGAGGCACTTGCGCGATTGGGCAAGCTGCTCGTGATTCCCTTGATCGTCGGTTTGAAGGGCAAGAGGGGCCAGCGAGAGTGAATCAGGATTTTGACGTCGTTCTTGTGGGAAGTGGTCCGGCCGGCGTCTCGGCGGCCTTCCCTTTGCTTGAAGCTGGACTGCGCGTTCTGATGGTCGATGGCGGAAAGATCCCGCCTGTCCCTGCGCCCAGTGGGCAGTTCTTGGACCTGCGTCAGCGGCAACGCGATCAGTTCGATTGGATACTCGGTTCGGATTTCCACGCCTTACGTCATGATGGCGCGATTTCACCAAAATTCCGGACGCCCACTCAGGCGTATGTATTCGAGGATTATGCTCGCGTCAATCGGATCGAAGCTGAATCCTTCATTGCCGTCGGCTCCTTGGCCAGAGGCGGGCTCTCGAATGCTTGGGGCTGTGGCGTGGCCAAGCTATCTGCTGACGAGTTATCGGATTTCCCATTTCCACACCAGGCGCTTGATGCTTCCTATGAAGCTGTGGCATTGAGAATAGGGGTGAGCGGCGCAGCCCAGGACGACCTGTCGTCCGAACTTGGGCTGGATCAGTATGCACAACCGCCCGTGGCGCTAGACCCTTTGCAAAGCAGACTGCTTGCGCGATATGAAATGCATCGGCAGGCTTCGGTCGCCGCGGGATTTCGCATGGGGCGAGCGCGCTCCGCAGTCCTGACGCAAGCGAAAGACGGCAGGCAGGCGTGCGACCTATCAGGCTCGTGTATGTGGGGGTGTTCCCGGCGATCGTTGTACTCCGCGACCGAGGACCTGCGTCTATTGCAGCGGTATGCCAATTTTTCTTATCTCCCGGGGTTTGTCGTCGAGCGGGTGCTGCGTGATTCGGGATGCATGGTGGTGCAGGGCGATGACGGCACGGGAAAGCAAAGCTGGCGCGCGCGTCGCGTCTTGCTCGCCGCCGGGACCATTGCGTCTACGCGCCTTGCATTGATGGCAACGGACAACATATCCTCGGTGGGGATGCAATCCTGTCCCACGGCAGCGTTTATGGTTTGGGTTCCCCGCGTATGGGGGCGGAGCCGCTCGCCCGCCTTCGGGTTGGGGCAACTGGCATACACGCTGTACATCGGAGATGGCCGACACAAAGGCTATGGGGCGCTCTTCGACACGACCGGCATTCCGATGGCAGAATTTTCGAAATTCATGCCACTCGGAAAGCGCTTTGGTGTCGACGTGCTGTCCTCTTTATTGAGCTCTTGCGCCGTGGGAAATTTATTCCTGCCGGGGCGTCTGACGAAGGCAACGCTCTCCTTGCGCAATGACAGTTTGCATGTCGCCGGACAGTACGATGACGAGGTGCCGAACTTGATCGCGGATGCTGCCAAGCAGCTGCGGGCGGAGTTCCGCCGCCTTGGGGCTTGGGTGCTGCCTCGGAGCTTCACCATCGGGCGCCCGGGCTCCGACATTCACTACGCTGCCTCGTTCCCTATGCGTCATCGCCCCGAACCGGGGCAGACCGATCCGTGGGGCGAAGTTTGCGGGGTGCAGGGGCTGCACATTGTGGACGGTGCGAGCCTCTCCAATCTGCCGGCCAAACCCCACACACTGACGATAATGGCTAACGCTGATCGCATCGGGCGGCGGTTGGCCGCCGATCTGGTCGCAGGGCGCGCCTAGCGTCCTTCAGCTGGCTTGGGCGTGTAGTCGAAGGTCCGCAGCGTATGCGAGAAACTGGAGACCCAGGCATCGAGCGTCGTTGAAGAATGTGCGTCAACCACGCTCAGAATTTTCTGCATGGTATTGCGCCGGTTGAACCACAACAACACACTTGTCCACAGGGCGGCGCCAGAGATTTGTGCGAATGGCTCTTTGTCGTCGAAGTCATAGGGATGGCAGTAGGTCCAGAGGCACGACGTATCTGACGCCTGGCGCAGCAGCCTATTGATTACCCCTTGCGGCATATACCTAAGATAAAAGCCGCCCAGATAGGGCAACCTGGCACTTCCCAGCTTGCCCACGGGGCAGGGAAGTTCGACCAGGCCATTTTGCCATTTGAAGGGTTCTTGCGGCGTGTTGGGAAAGCCATATAGCGGCGATCGCGTCGGCATGACGCTTGACGAGTAAGTAAATCCCAGCTTGCGCAAATCGTCTACGAACCAAGCGGTGCGTTCGACAAGGGAAAAGATTGGCGCGCGGAATCCGGTTATCTCTTTGCCAACGCAATCTTCCAGGATATGTTTGGCACGGGCCGTGCTGTCTCGCAAATCTTTGGGTGATTGCTTGTCCAAGGGAGTGTGATCCAGGCTGTGACAGGCGATCTCATGGCCCAACGAGGCGATTTCCCGCAACAATCCGGGCTCCTTCTCGGCTATCCGCGCAACCGTGAAGACGGTGCCTTTGATATTCCGTTCCGCCAAACTTCCCATCACCCGACGAGTCACGTCCGGATATCTGCTTGTACTGTCGTATCGGCCAAGATGGTCTTCCAGGTCGAGCGTAAAAAGGACGTTTTTGGTCATCGTTGGCTGGGATTGGGTAGAGAGAGGACTGATTGCTATGCGTCAATACGCATCGAAGTCCAGAAATTCGAAGGTGCTGAAGCTGACCTCTTCCGGGCTAGGCATTGAATCATCCAGCCGTCGGTAGATGAGATTGAGCGGCGAGGGCAGAAGGCGACGCGGAAGAGGCAGTCCGCGAGGTGACGCTTGCGCGTTGAATCCCGAATAAACGAAAAACGGGCTACGGTGGAAGCCGGCAGCTTTGCGCAGCAGTGCTTTGCTATCAACCTGTTGCGCAGGTGAGTGCGGAAGGAACTTCAGTGCCATGACGGCGGGAATGCCGGCTGCCAAGGGCGCGGAGGTCGTGACAAGCGTACCAGTGCGATGCGTGTGAACGGCATACTTGGCGCGGGGGCTGGATAGCCTCCAACGCAACTTGTCGCCGGTCCAGTTTTGGACGGTGCCCGTCATGGCCTGGCCGGCCTCAATAGCCGTGCAGATCGCGTTGAACTCCTGACTCTGCAAAAACTGCGGCGTCGCGCGATGGGAAACTGCGTCCCCTCTGCCCATGGGAAAAACAGCACCGGCAATGACCGGCAGCGGGCAGACAAGTTTGAAACCTAGCCGGCGGAGGAAGCCCGGGGTGGAGTTGGCGTTGGCGACGCCGATAATGGCTTGAACACCCTGCTCGGCGGCTTTCGCGTAGGACTCTTCGGCCTGCTTTGTAAAAAGCCCCTTGCCGCGCGCCTTTTCGTGGACGGCAGTGTTGAGAGAGAGCGCGAGGGACTTGATTTCCCGTCCGAATCTCCAGGCTTGAGGCACCACCGTATAGTGCCCGAGAAGTTCGCCGTCCTCAAAATAATCGCTCGGGATATGGTGGCCGTCTGGAGCAGAAAAATAAAGCCACTCCAAATACTCATGAGAAAATGCGCTGTCGGGGAACACACGGTTCAGCAGCTGCATTTGATTCTGAAGTGTGGGAGTCGTATCGGTCATAGGGAAAAATTCGAGGAAAAAGGCGGTATCGGGTCATGTCCGAAATGGACCGCCCATTTCGTATCTGACGGCTGATTAAGCTGTTCGAATGACGGGCGGCCTTGCCCGTTTAAAAAAAGAAAATCGAGGCGGAGTCACGCGTGCGGCAATTGGTATAGAACATCGATTTGGCCAGTGAATCCCCAAATCCAGATGTGGTTTGCTATAGATTGTAATGTCGTTAAAACCGGCTGAAATCAGCTCGCGGATTAATGACGCCTCTGAAAATAGTCGCATCTCCAGCGTGGTGCCCGGCCCCCCATGGAAGCAAAGATTATCAAACCTTTCGACCGTACCGTGCCGAGTGACGTTATGCAACACCCATTGCCCGTCAACTTCCTCAAGTTTCCAATCATGAAGGTTCGGGAACCATTCTCTAGTCTCCGCATTGGCCTCGCCCGGTCGATCAAACGGGACCGATATGATGAAGACACCATTTTCTTTTAGAAGCCGCCTGGTGTTTGTAAATGCTATCGAAATGGGGGGCGCGACATGTTCGAATACATCCGTCGAAACGACGAAATCCAATGATTCCGTCATTTTTCCACCGACGTTGGTGATATCCAGAAATGGCTCTTGGTGGTAATAGGTGTTGATGTACTTTAATTTGTGCGCCAAGCGATTGGCATACCCATCCCAGCAACTCATTCCGATTCCCACTATGTCCGGCCGTGGGGGCGAAATATCATCTATGGACATGCTTTCGCCAAACAGCTCGGCGGTCAATATTTGAACCATGGCGCGCATGCGCACTGTTGAGCCGCAACCGGAACACGATGCCTCCTCCCGGGTAAGGATGGTGGAGATAACCTCGTTTGCTGCGCTACAGATATTGCACTTAAACTTTACTCTCTGGTCAGGCTTTAGCGTGTTCATTTTAATGGTTCCACTAAATATGGCATGCGAAAAAGCGAAACTACAGAAACTAAAAATTTACGCAAACACCACGCAAATTTAGCAAATCTAACTATACATCGAGCTTACCCGTCGAATTATTTAGTCGAATTATTGAGTTGCGTTCTACTTTTGGCAAAACGAGTTTGACGGTGAATGATTCTTCTGGGCACCTGTGCTACGTCGTGACCAACAAATGCAAGCAGGAACTGCACTCCCATCAGCAGGGAAACCGTCGCGAGCATGATGGTTCCGACGGGTGCGGAAGTATTGTGACTGGCTGAAGCAATCCAGTTCGAGCCGCCAAAAAACATAGCGAACAGGACAAGAAATATGCCCATCGGCAGTTCGAGTGAGGCCAGCGACATATCGCGGAGATAATAGTTATAGGCAATCCGCTTGCACGCATTTCGTAGGTGCTTTGCCATGAACTCTCCAATGATCTTGGAGACTTTCAGATTGCTGACTTCGTCCCCATAACTGGCATCCATGGGGACATCCACTACGACGGCGCGTACGATATTCAGGCGAAAAAGGATGTCAGTTTCAAAAAAGTACCGCTGACTCAGCTTGTGCAACGGCAGGCGGCGCAGCACATTTACGTGAACAGCCGTATAGCCATTGGTGGGATCAAAAAGATCCCAATAGCCAGACGAAAATTTCGCCATGAAAGAAAGCATGGCATTGCCAAATAATCTTATCTTCGGCATGCCATGTATTTCTTCAAGATCGTAGAAACGATTGCCTTTGGTGTAATCGGCTTCGCCGCTGATTATCGGTTCGACAAAATCCGGAAGCAGGGCGGGATCCATTTGCCCATCGCCGTCAATCTTTACAACGATATCCTGATCTTCTTCGATCGCTGCGCGGTACCCGGTGATTACCGCTCCTCCGACACCTTTGTTCTGCTCATGAAAAATGACACGTACACGGGGATCGTCGCAGTTTTCTTCAACATAGCGACCGCTACCTTCGGGGCATGCGTCGTCCACCACATAAATGCGATTGCATTCCGGACCGATGCGGGCGATGACCCCTAAAACATGGCGGGTCACCTTGTATGAAGGGATAACAACCGCAATGCGCGGGTCGACTCGGGTCTGGGTCATATCAATAGAGTTCCACATGCAAGTCCTCCACGACTGCGGAGGTGTCATCGCGGGTAGTAATGTAGGGTAGCCCTTGACGCGCACCCACGGGCACTACAACTGCTTCAGAGAACGTAAAGCTCTCCGCGCGGCAGGCTATAAGTCGATAATAAGGATTGCCGCTATCCCAGTTCACCTGGGCAACGAAGTACCCTTTATTGCTGGTGCAACGTAGTTGTACTGTGTACTTGATCTGGTTTGCAATGCCTGTCGAGAACCAGTTGAAAGACTTTGGCTGGATGTTGGCCTCAATCGTCCGCTTGGTGTTCCCGGCATCGTCCGTTCCGGCAGTAGCGAGTGCCGTCTGAAGACTGAAGCCATCGTTGTAGCGTAGCTTTTCAGTGCCGACTCGATATAGAACAAGCGACCCGGACTGCTCGATGGCTCTGCCATGGTTGGCAAGGTATTCCCGCAACAGAGCAGCGGGAGTAGCGCCTGTTTCGGCATTTGCCTGGTTTGTAATAACGAATTCGACTTTTTCGGCGGCGAGAAAGTCTGCAGCCGCTTGGGGGCTCTTGATTGCCTTGAACTGCGCAGCGCGGCTCGGCGTGTACCAGTTCACATACAAAGGCGCGCCATGTAGCGTAGCACCGTAAGGAGTCTCCATTGGGTAGAGAACCCGCGCGCCAGGGGCAATGCTATTGATCTTATCGTTCAGCTTGATGGCAGGCGCATAATTAGTGGCGAGCCTGTCACGGCCTTCAGCAGTGTATGCGGATTGCGCCGCCCCTTGCATCAACCAGGAAATACCGCGGAAGGCGTACAGATTCAGCGCAATACAGATAAGTGCCACTGCGAGAAAAAGGATGCGCAAAATGCGGTGCCGTTCAGTAAACAGTACGGCCATGGTCGCCACGGCAAGCGGCATAACCGGGAAGAGATATCGCCAATATTGAATGGCGGCGAACATAATAAAACCGAATCCGAGTATCGGAATCAGCGTCAAGCGAAGTAGGCGGGAACTGCCTTTGAGCGCTAAAAATATCAGCGTGAACGGAAGCAGGAACAGGTATTGCCAGCCCGCAACGTAGTTCGTCGATTCAAAGTAATCCGATGTATTAAAGAAAGCACTTACGTAGCTATGAAGCGAGAATCCCTTAGTCCAAGTCGTATCAATGAAATTCTCAGGACTGAAAAAAGGTGATTTGAAGATCGCGTTGTAGAGCGGAAATACGGGGTTTCCGGTGACTTTCCACGCAAACGCATAGTTATGCAGAGCCGCAAAACTCAGAATCAGCAGCGTCATCAACGCCCAGATGGCCCCTTCCCGTCGCGGAAGTATGTTGCCCAGGCCGGTACGCAGGAGAAGCGTGACGATGCAAAGCACGCCCAGTGCAGCGGCGGGCAGCTTCACGGCGACGCACAAGGCGCCACAAGCCAGTACGCCCCATGCGTGGGTGGGACCTCCCTTGGTAGCGCCGCCAATGAGCACCATGGCAGCCATTGCAATTACCGCCAACGCCAATTCGGTCTGCAGTGATAGCAGCAGCACGCCAAGCATGGGCGTGCTGGCCAACAGGACGAGAAGAAGCCATTGCACGGGGGGACGCACGCGGGCCCGATGAAGCAGGACTGCGGTCATGGACAAGAGTGACAGTGCAAGCCCCAAATTCCATGCGCCGCGGAGGTCCATGCCCGCCATCAACGATAGCGCTGCATGCACCAAATCGGAAGCAAATGGCGCAAGCGACCAGATTTGGCCAGTGGGATCAAGTTCAGCCTTATGCTGCGTGGAAAAACTGGTCCACAAGCGTAGATGCATTGCATGATCGTCGAACATCAGACTTGGAAAACCGCTCCAGCGCAATACCCAGCCGATGGCGGCCAGCCCAGGCAACCATGCCCATGGCGGAATAGCCCTTATCCATTCCCCAGCGACTCGGAGCCGATTGTTGATGGCATGCTGGTACTGGCCTGCTGAATATCGGAAAAGAGGAGCTAGCGCGATCGCGCACAGACCCCAATAGACTCCGCGATAATTAACCCGGTAGTGAAGCATGAGGCTCCACACGCCAATCCAAAGCGCTACGCCCAGCACGACGGACTCCAGCGGATGGTTGAGTGCGTAGTCGGGTTCCTTATGGATGCGGCCGAGCAAGACTCCACCCAGTGCCCATGCGCTGATAGCCCACGCGCCGATGATCGCCAGATTGTCGAGCCCAACGCCCAAGCCGAGCCATCCAAGCACGATGGCGAGCGATACGACATTTGCATGGCGTCGCGTCAATACGCACAGAAGCATTCCGATGGTTAAAACGCCAGCCGTCCATATGGCGCCATCATATTGAGCGAAGGGCGGCCAGGCTGGCTCTTGCCACAAATAAAGTGGCGCAAACAAGGTGATTGCGAAAAGTATTGTCCAAGCGAGACCCTTGGTAATACCGTTGAATGGGCTTTGCACTAACGCTCTCTTTAGTTTGGGGGTGTGAGCGATCCCGGGGATCTGCTCAATTGGTACAACATGTATGGCCCTACCTGGTCAATGAGACGGCTTCGGCTGACCACGTATTCACGAACTGCTCGAGCTGGTATTTTTGTTGGGCCCGTATCGGTTTGATTGACAATAACAAAGCCTGGACGCTCTTCAGCTATGAAAGCGGCCGCATCGCGCTCGTCCTTGATTCCTTGGAAGCGCAGGGAGCGCGCCGGGGCATACCATGGGGTATAGATCGGATGGCCGTAAAGGGTTGCGCCCGACGGCGATTCGAATGGATAAAGCACCCGTGCATCTGGCGAGAGCATATTCACCGTTTTCGTAAGTGCAGCGACAGGCGCGAAGGTCTGAACTACCCACTCGCGTCCTTTTGCGGTAAACAAGCTCTGTGCGGGTATTTGCATTAATCCGGTTATGTTGCGGTAATGCTGCATGTTAAAACCAATGCAGGCGACCACCAACAAGGAAAATATAATTCGTGTCTTTGGTCGTCCATCGATGAAAAGAACGCCCATCAATATGATGGCCAAGGGCATTACGGGAAACAGATAACGCCAATATTGAACGGCCGCAAACATTGCGACTCCGAATCCAAACAGCAGAAGGAGGGAAATGCGCAATAGCAGGGGTGCTCCTGGAAGCGCGACCATAACCAACGCGATAGGCAACAGAATCAAATACTGCCAACCCGCAGCGTAGTTGCCGGATTCGAAATACTTGGAAGTCTCAAAGAAGGCGCCAACATAGCTGCGTAGCGAAAAGCCGGCAGACCAGGTCGTATCTCTAAAATTTTCAGGCGGGAAAAAAGGTGACCTGAATATTTCGTTATATAAGGGGAATGTCGGATTTTTCGTAAAATGCCACGCTACGCCATATGAGTGCAGGGCAACGAATGCCACGATAAGCAGAGTTAGCCATGCGGCCTTATTCGGCCACTTCTGCGGGATGAGGCTTCGGAAATCCACACGCATCGTGAGGGCTGCTATACATAGCAGTCCCAGCACCGCTCCAGGCAGCTTGATCGCAACGCAAAGCGAGGCGCACGCCAGAATCCCAACAATATGGTTGCGTCCAATTCTCGTGGCGCGACCAATCAGGTCCAGGGCGACTAGGGCAACAACGGCCAGCGCCAACTCTGTCTGCAGCGATAGCAACAGGTTTCCGAACATCGGAGTGCTCGCCAGCAGAATCAGCAAAAGCCATTGCCAGCGCGGACGTATGCCGGCCTGCGACAAAATAGACGCTGTCAGTCCGAGGGCCATCAACGCAAGGGCCAGATTCCACGGGCCGCGAATGTCACTGCCTGCCATCAACGACAGGGCAGCATGCAATAGGTCGGAAGCAAAGGGGGCCACCGACCAGATGTGATCGGTTGGATTGAATTCCGCTCGATGCTGATGGACGAACGTGGTCCACATTCGGAGATGCAGCGTATGGTCGTCAAACATCACGCTGGGCATGCTGCTCCAGCGTAGCACCCAGCCCATGACCGCGACACCGGGTACCCACATCCAAAATGGAACGGATCGCATCCACTTTTCAAAAGCGAAGATTCGCCCTGATATCGTGAGGCGAAGGCTGCCCTGGGGTAATTGTCTCAGGTGCGCGAAGGGTAACAGGCACAGTCCCCAGTACACCCCTCGGTAGTTGGCTTGGAAATGGAGCATGACGCCCCAGACGGCAAGCCAGGCGGTAATGCCCACCACCGTGGCTTCGACGGGATACGTCAAGGCGTAGGTTTGGTCTCTGTGCACCGCGCCAAGTAGTAACCCGCCAAGCGACCACGATGCGCCAAGCCAAATTGCCACCACTGCAAGATGGTCTATGCCTACCCCCAGGCCAATCCATCCGAGCGTAACGACCAGCAGCAGTGCATGGGCGTGGCGGAATGACAAGAGTGCAAATGCCAGGCCAGTCAGGACAACTCCCATTGACCAGATGACATCATCGTGCAGTCCTTGAAGCGGCCAAGCGGATTCCTGCCAGAGGTATCGGAAACCCAGGAATGCCAGCGCACAAAGCAGCCCACCGCCCAAACCCTTTGCTGTGTTCTTATTAGCGTTTCGCAATGGATTCTCTTCAGCTTATTGCGACCAGCAACTGCTTTCGGCCTCTTTCAGCAAGCTCAGCCAACCGATCCAGCACGATGAAGTTGCTCGAAACCAAATTTCTGTATTCATCGTCCACGGGCAAGCGGCACTCGGAAAGGTCTTCCATGCGCGCGTACCGCATTCCCAGGTCGACAAAGTCCCCGACCGCAGGTGTGCCCATAATAGGTAAAAGCCCGAAGCTGAGATACTCAATCAGTTTGGTCGGACAGGCAACACGGTTCAATATATGAGGCTCGCGGCATAAAATTCCATAGCTGCTTTCGGAATAGACCGTCCGCACGTCGGCGGGTCTTGCTGCGTAGATAGATAGTCGCGCGTCATCTATCGAGCAGTCTCTTGCAATAAATTTCTGCCGAAATATCTCGGGTTCGTGTGTCAGTATTTTCGCCGTGTACATCGACAAAGATTTGTGAACCGCTTCCACGATTCGATCCACCATTTGCCACGCTTGTGCGCCGCCGGCGTACACCACCGTCCCATTGGGCTGTTTAGCAACCCGTTTTCCTTTTTGGGCCTCCGGGAATATCGGACATACGATATTAATTCCCTCCGACCAGGGGTACTTTTTCTTGAAGTGCGATGACATTCTGCGCGTGACATAGATACGAATGTCTGCTTCAAGTACCGCCCAGGATTCCAGTTGATCGAGGACCTGGGCGTATTCCTTGTCGCCCATGAAAGCCGTTTCTTCGGGCACCACTCCGTGCATGTCCACAATAAACTTTCCGCCGCGCGAGTTTATAAGGTCGCGGATTTGCGGGTGGGCCAAGGGGAAAATGCTGTGCGAATAGATGGCGATGGCGCGCCGATACAGTTGAAGGACCGCGGTGCTTGGTTGGTCTCCAATCTCAAGTTCGAAGCAGTCATCCCCCAGCCGTCGAACATGATGATTGGGTCCGATAGCGGCATTGACAGTTACGTATATACGATTGCGCCCGCTCAAGTAGGAGTCGACCGTGGCGACCCGCTGGTGATAGCCCTCGCGGGGCTTGTCATCCATAGGGTTGACGCCATTCGCCATAACGATGACCGGGTCTTGAATTTGATGCAGGATGTCTTGCATACCATCGGGCCGCCTTTAAGCGCCCTTGGGGATTTGCGTGAGGTCCCAGTCGGCAACCGCCGAAAGACCGCCGGGGGTATCGAACAGGGCTGCGTGAGCGGCGGCAACAATTCGCGCGCTGGCGTGCCCGTCGCCATAAGGTGAATCACCGCGGCTCATCTGGCCGAAGTAGTCTGCGTCGTGAAGCAGACGCGTCGCCGTTTCCACGATGTTGCCCGTCTCCGTGCCGACAATCTTGACGACGCCGGCAGCCACTGCCTCGGGGCGTTCCGTCACTTCGCGGACGACGAGCACAGGCTTGGCAAGGGCCGGCGCTTCCTCTTGAATGCCTCCGCTATCAGTAATGACAAAGGTGCAGCGCTTCAAAAGCCCCACCATTTCTCGATAGCCGACCGGCGGTATGAGTTTCATGCGAGGCAGGTCGCCCAGCAGGCCCGACACAACGTCGTGGACGTTGGGATTCGGGTGGACAGGGTAGACAAGGGTCAGATCCGGGAATTCGTCGTGCAGCTGGCGTAGCGCCGCGCAGATGCGCTTTAACGGTTCTCCAAAGTTCTCTCGGCGATGCACCGTAACCAGTACGAGGGGCCCGGAGGTACCGAAATCCGCCGGCTCTGTTCGGTTCGCCATGCTCAGGAGGGCGTCGACGACCGTGTTGCCTGTGATCTTTATGGATGCCGCGTCGATGCCTTCGGCCTCCAGGTTGCTCTTAGACAACTCGGTCGGGGCGAAATGCAAGGCGGAAATTCTGCCCGTCACGATGCGATTGAATTCTTCCGGGAAAGGATGATGCAGATTCCCTGTACGCAGCCCAGCCTCCACGTGGCCGAATAGTATGCGCCGATAGAAGCAGACTACGGACGCGACCATCACTGTGGTCGTATCACCTTGGGCAAGCACCAGATCAGGGGCGAGATTCTCCAGCGCGGCGTCAAGTTGCAGGAACAGGCGGCCAGTCAGGGCGCCAAGGCTTTGATTGGCCTGCATAATGTCAAGGTCCCGATCAACACGGACGCCAAAGTCGCTTAACGTCTGCGTCAGGATTTGACGATGCTGGCCTGTAGACAGCACGATGGTGTCGGTCCAATCGCAATCCTGGAACGCCCGGATGACTGGTGCCATCTTGATTGCTTCGGGGCGAGTCCCCACGATGCAAACGACCCTTTTTTTCAGTTTCATATAGTTACTTTGACGTTTCGTGACTAAGCACGCCAAGCGCAGCCGTAGTCGTCTCAATCTGAGCGTTGTCGCTCGCGGCACGAAGAAAAAACGCAGCTCCGAGCATGGGGACCAGTTGGCGACTTCGAGGGTGCAATGTTACCATCGCTCAATCTATATCCGCATTTTTATTCAAGGTTTGCGGCTCCACAGGCCCCCCGGCTTTTTTATTTTTTGTAAGCACCAACAAGCGTCTAACTTGAAAAAGGGGGCGCGGTCGAGCGCTGACAACTCGCGGATTCAAAATTGCTAATTCCCAACAGCGAAGCTCACGAAATTTCGAACGATAGCGAAGACCCGTTAAAAAATAGGGTGGGGCCTGAAGTTTTCTATCTAGCGGCTATCGATAATCTGCCCCATTGGTTTATAAGAAAAATAAGAAAAGACGCGGCATCGTCATGCGATTGGCTTTGCGCGGCCGGGCAAGGTACGGACCTTCTGGCACAAAGACTGAATATCAAGGTCACGGGGGTCGATGCGGCAGGCGATTTAATCGAGACCGCTCGTAGCAGGTATGCAAGGCCAGAATTTTTGGTGGCCAATTATCTGGATTCCGACATTGATAATCCTGCTGCGACATACGATGTGGTTTTCGTCATCAATAAGCTCCAGCGTTTTACCAACCCTGAGCGTGTCCTTGAAAATATCGCGGCGAGAGCCAAAAAATACTTGGTAGTGGTTATTCCTTATCGGGAGTATCGCCGCTCGCCCAGCCATGCATCATCGTTTGATAAAGGAAATATCCCGGCTTCCGTGGCGGGCTCTTTTACCCTTATTTATTCGACTGTTATGCAAAATTCCGCGCCCGAAGATACGGGCGTCGATGGCGAACAAATTGTCCTTATATATGCTTCAGGTCTGGAAATCCCGACGCTAGGCCTATATTTGGGTGATTTGAAAATTAGGAAAGATTCTGTTTGCCCGGAACAACAACTGGAACGCCTGCGCAAGGAACTCAAGGCCACCAATCAATTATTTCTTGATCGAACCCATCAGTTGGAAGCGAAGCTGCGCGCACGCGACGCAGAGCTGTCGGCGCGCAATCACGAGCTGTCTGCTGTCCGTCATAGCACCTCCTGGCGTGTGACCTCTCCGCTACGCAGCCTGGGCTCGGCTGCTCACCATGGCAAGCGCACGCTTCTGTCTGTGGCGCGGCTAGCCTACCGGCGCATGCCCTTGCCTACGGCTTGGAAGCAGGCCGTTCGACGCTCACTGATTGGTGAGGCGCCGCCGTCCACTCCCGCGTCGCCGACAACGCCACAGGCCGCCGCACAAGGCAAGTGGGCAGTAGCACCGGTGTTCACCCCGCCGCTTCGAGGGGGGCTGGGCCGAGCCGACGTTTTTGTCTGGGGACAAGCGGATTGGCAAGCTCAGAGCGCCCCACAGCGGCAAACGGCGCTGGATATGGCGCATAGGGGTCACCGCGTTTACTTTTTCACGCCGCGATTCGGAGACGACGAGAAACCGGGCTTCCGGCTGGAGACGGTTACCGACAATGGCCTCTTGAACGTTGTGTACCTGAATGTGGGCAATCCTGGGTCCATTGATGACCTGAGCGCTAGTTCGATGATGGCGGAAGCCTTGCGAGCCAGTTTGGTATTGTTTTTGATTCAGGCTGCCCCGGCGTCTATTATTTCAATCTTGCAGCATCCCTTTTGGTCGACCTGGGCAGATCAGGTACCCAATCGCCATTTGATCTATGAGATCTCGAGCGATTATCAGAATTGGGTCGGTCAAGAGCCTGGGCTGGGTAACCTGCATGAGCGGGCAATTCGTGCTGCCGACCTTGTTTTGGCTCCATCGGAAGCGCTTGCCCAGCAGGTGCGTGACCTAGGTGGCAACGTGCTTTTGCCCGCTGTCGATAATGATGATGTGGGCGTGAACCGAGCACGCGTCATCATCCAGCATATCGAACAATATATTCCACCGTTAGTGACGCTGGTTCTGGTCACATACAACAAGCTGGAGCTGACTGATGCCTGCCTCCACAGCCTGGAGAAAAATACTCAGTACAAGAATTTCGAGGTAGTCGTTGTTGACAACGATTCCCGTGATTCAACGCCAGAGTACCTTCGGGAGTGGGCAAGTCGCGGAGAGAACCGTAAGATTATCCTAAATTCGGATAATCGGGGTTTTGCTGCCGCAAACAATCAAGGTATGAAGGAAGCGCGCGGCGAATACCTGGTCCTGCTCAATAACGATACTTACGTGACGCCTGGCTGGTTGGGAACGTTGGTTCGCCATTTGAGAAGAAATCCAGACATCGGCATCGTGGGGCCTGTCACGAACAATATTGGAAATGAATCGAAGATTCAGATCTCATATGATTCGATGGCAGAAATGGAATCTGCGGCTCGGATGTATACGTCTAGCAATATGGGGAAGGAGCTTCCTCTGCATACGGCGGCTTTCTTCTGCGTGGCCTTTCCCCGAGCGATATACGAAAGGGTGGGCGATCTCGATGAAGCCTTTGGTATCGGCATGTTCGAGGATGATGACTATTGCCGGCGGGTCCAACAGATTGGCCATACGGTGGTGTGCGCGGAAGACGTATTTATCCACCACCATCATTCAGCTTCTTTCAATCTGATGGGAATGGAAAGGCGGATTAAGTTGTTTAACGATAACCGCCAGGTGTATGAAAGCAAGTGGGGGCCGTGGGTGCCCCATGAATATCGCGAGGGCGTGAAGCCCAAGGAGTGATGGTTGCTTCATACTGAGATACGCGCGTTCATGGCTTGCAGCCAACGCGCGTATCTCAGGTTTTATCAGTAGACTTTTTCAACCAAGAGGCGTTGCAGGTATTTGCCGTAGCCACTCTTGGCCAAGGGCGCCGCCAACGTTTCCAGTTGGTCCGGGGTAATCCATTTATTGCGGAATGCGATCTCTTCCGGGCAGGAAACTTTCAGCCCTTGCCGATTTTCCAAAGTCGAAATGAACTGGCTGGCTTCTAATAACGACTCGTGCGTGCCGGTGTCCAGCCAGGCATAGCCTCGGCCCATGATTTCCACACTGAGCTTGCCCTGATCGAGGTAGACCCGATTCAAATCCGTAATCTCCAGCTCGCCGCGAGGTGACGGTTTGATTTGTTTGGCGATATCGATCACGTCTTTGTCGTAAAAATACAGCCCCGTGACCGCGTAGTTGGATTTTGGCTTGACTGGTTTTTCTTCCAAGGATAGGACAGTGCCGTTGTCGTCGAATTCCGCCACACCGTAGCGTTCGGGGTCGTGCACGTGATAGGCGAACACGCTGGCGCCATCTACACGAGCATTGGCATTGGCGAGCAACTGGTGGAAGTCGTGGCCGTAAAAAATATTATCCCCCAGCACGAGTGCCGAAAGATCGTTGCCAAGGAAGGTTTCCCCAATCAGGAAAGCTTGCGCCAGGCCGTCCGGCGATGGCTGTACGGCATATTGCAGATTGAGGCCCCACTGCGACCCATCCCCCAGCAGCTGCTGGAAACGCGGCGTATCTTGGGGGGTGGAAATAACCAGGATGTCCTTGATTCCGGAGAGCATCAGCGTACTCAACGGGTAATAAATCATTGGCTTGTCAAATACCGGCAGCAATTGTTTACTGATGGCCAAAGTGGCGGGGTGCAGTCGGGTGCCGGAGCCGCCGGCTAAGATAATGCCTTTGCGTTTCATGCGGAAAGTTCCAATGACGTAAGTTGATCTACCGTGCGGTCGACGTGTGCGGTCCAATCCGGCAGTTGCAGCTTCAGCGGGGCGGTCAGGGTGATCGTATTCAACCGCGAGTTCTTGGGCCGAGTGGCAGGTACGGGGTACTGCTCGGTCGGAATTGGCTTGATATTGGCAGTCTCTGCCTTGAGCTCCAAACCATTGTGACGGGCTCGATCGACCACGTGCGTGGCCAAGCCGTGCCAGGTCGTGTGGCCCGCGGCGGTCAGGTGATAGAGCCCGCTAGCCAATATGCCTTGCTGGTGGCCGGCAATGGCCAGCGCGGTGACATCCGCAATTAGTTCGGCAGAGGTCGGAGCGCCATGTTGGTCAGCAACGATATTCAAGGCATCTCGCTCTTTGGCGAGGCGCAGAATCGTCTTGATGAAATTGCCTCCGTGGGCTGAGAACACCCAGCTTGTGCGGAATACCAGCGCTTTGCAGCCGTTGTTTGCGATGGCGATTTCGCCTGCAAGTTTGGTGGCGCCATAGACGCTCTGCGGATTTGTCGGGTCGCTGACGTCGTAGGGGCCGGCCTTGCCGCCATCGAACACGTAGTCTGTTGAATAGTGCACCAGTAGCGCATTGGTCTCTTTTGCGTACTGCGCCATTTCGGCCACTGCAGTCGCATTGACGGCGTAGGCTGCCTCTTGATTGGTTTCAGCCTTGTCCACCGCGGTATAGGCGGCAGCATTGACGATAATGTCGGGCGTTTGACTGTGAAGCAACTGCCTCAAGCCATCCGCGTCCTCAAGATTTGCGCCCTGACGACCGAAAGTACAGACGTCACCCAACGGCAGTAGTGTGCGTTGCAATTCATGGCCGACTTGGCCATCTTTGCCGAGCAGTAGAATTTTCATAATAGTCTTCAGATTCGATTGGACACTGCGGCAGCTAATAATCCGAGATTGCCCAGCACTGTCTGACGATAAACGCCTGAACGCTTGATGCCTACCACCCTGGGAAGCAGACTGCGTTGGCGGGCGCTAATGAATCGGTCGAAAATACGGCGGTTGGCAGGCGTCAGTTTGGGCAGCAACGGGGTAATGGCATGGATATGTTGGTCGGTCCAGAGTTTCAAATGCCCCTGAAACAACATTCGGATCCGTAAGAGGCGGGCGCCTAAGCCCGCGTTGGCACCAATAAGGTTGTCTCCGTGCTGACGGTAGCGCAGTGAGGGCTGGCCATCGTAATGAACTTGGCCTCCGCAAGCGCTGATAACGATGTATACCCACCAATCGTGCGCTATCACATCCACATCCGCGCCAGCCTCGCGCAGCAATTCACGAGCCGCGTGATTCATCACCATGGTATTGCCCCCCGCGACGTTCTGCATGAGGGCATTGGCAAAAGCGGGAGGGCGCGAAAACAGCGGCGAGAAGCCGATGCGCTGACCCGCATCGTTAATCAATTCGGTGCGCGTGCAATACAACGCCGGTTGCCCTTCAGGTATCTGGCGGAGCCAATTTACGGCACGTTCGAGCTTATCAGCGTGCCAAATGTCGTCCTGATCCGACAAGGCGTAATAGTCCGCGTGTAGAGTCGGTTCACAGATCAAGGACATGAAGTTCTTCACAAACCCTTTACGCGGCCCTGGCCGCACGGTGACTTGGCCCGGATTGTTTTGTTGCGCGAAGGCCGACAGTTGGCTAAGCGTCGAATCGGTGGATCCGTCGTCAGAGGTCCACAGTGTCCAATTCGGATAGGTTTGCGCCGTGAACGAGTTCAACTGCTCGGCCAGATACTTTTCGCCCTGATAGGTGCAAAGAAGGATGGCAACTTGCTGGTTCACTGGGCTACCTGCATGAATAGTCGGCAATGTGGCAAAAAAAGTACTCGGGATAGGCATAGTTGGCGACATACACTCCCCGATGCTCGGGGAGTGTCCGGCAACCCACCGTTTGGGTGAGGTTTGCGGCAGCGAGGCCGATATCGGCGGGTCAGGCGTTGTACTGGGTATCAACCCAATCGCGATACGCGCCGCTGGTGATGTTGGCGACCCAATCCTGGTTTTCCAGATACCACTGCACCGTCTTGCGAATGCCGGTATCAAAGGTCTCGGCGGGCTTCCAGCCCAACTCGCGCTCCAGACGCGAGGCATCGATGGCGTAACGCTGATCGTGGCCAGGACGGTCTTTCACAAACGTTATCTGGTTCTTGTACGGCTGGCCATCAGCTCGGGGGCTGAGTTCGTCCAGCAGCGCGCAAAGGGTGTGGACCACGTCAAGGTTGGCCTTCTCATTCCAACCGCCGACGTTGTACGTCTCGCCCAATTTGCCGTCGTCTAACACGCGTCGGATCGCCGAACAGTGGTCTTTCACGTACAGCCAGTCGCGGATTTGTTGCCCGTCACCGTAGATCGGCAGCGGCTTGCCGGCCAGCGCATTGTGGATGACCAGCGGGATCAACTTCTCGGGGAAGTGATAGGGGCCGTAGTTGTTCGAGCAGTTGGTGGTCAGCACCGGCAGCCCGTACGTGTGGTGATAGGCGCGCACCAGATGGTCGCTGGCTGCTTTGCTAGCCGAATACGGGCTGTTGGGCTCGTAGCGATTGGTCTCGCTGAACGCGGGATCGTCCTTTTCCAGAGAGCCGTAGACCTCATCGGTGGACACGTGCAGGAAGCGGAACGCAGCGCGTTCATCATCGGGCAAGGCGCTCCAATAGGCGCGTACAGCTTCCAGGAGATGGAACGTGCCGACGATGTTCGTCTGGATGAATTCGCCCGGGCCGTGGATCGAACGGTCTACGTGCGATTCGGCTGCGAAATTGAGAATCGCACGAGGCTTGTGTTCGGCTAACAGCCGGCTGACCAGGTCGAAGTCGCCGATATCCCCTTGCACTAGCTTATGTGCGGGGTTGTCTTTGAGCGATGCAAGATTGTCCGGGTTTCCCGCGTAGGTCAGTTTGTCCAAGGTCACGACGGGTTCGTTGTGTTCCTGGAACCAGTCGAGGACGAAGTTGGAGCCGATAAAACCCGCTCCGCCGGTAACAATAATACTCATTCTTATATAGTCCTTGAGCCGTGAGCGCGGTGCGCTAACCCGCTCGAATAACCTGTAATTATGCCGCAAGGCCTTTGAGCCCACCTTATAAATGAAACAAAGTGTGGTGCGAAATATGCAAGTTACAACGTCTAAGCGCAGCGGAGCTCAACGCTGCTGCTTTGCAATTCTTCTCACGAGTTACGTGGACTTACGCGATATCGGGCTGGTCCAGAAGACATCGGGTGACCCTTGGCGGCTGTTGATGTATCGCGCCAGCACGAACATCAAGTCCGACAGCCGGTTCAGGTACTGTCGCACCGGCGTATTTACCGTATCGACGCGGGCCAGCGTGATCACCGCCCGCTCCGCCCGTCGGCACACCGTACGCGCCATGTGGGCCTGCGCCGCTGACCGCGTGCCGCCCGGCAGGATGAATTCGCGCAAGGGCGTCAATGCCGCGTTGTAGTGCGCCAGGCGGGCATCCAGCCGCTCAACCTGGGCGTCCGAGACCGCGGTGTGGCCGGGAATACAAAGTTCGGCGCCCATGTCGAAAAGATCATGCTGGATTGCCATCAGGTCCAGCGAGACCTCTGGCGGCAGGGGCTCTGTGAGCATCACGCCGATGACGCTGTTCAGCTCGTCCACGTCGCCCAGCGCCGCCACGCGGGGGGCGTCCTTGGGAATGCGTGACCCGTCCCCCAGCCCGGTGGAGCCACCGTCGCCCGTGCGGGTGGCTATGACAGATAAGCGGTTGGCCATGGAACGTCCTGAATCGGAATAAAGAGGGGATGGGGTTGCGTCCGGAGGTAAGCGCCGGCCCCGTGGCAGGGGCAGGCTGGCAATCATCCGTCAGGATTGTTGCGTTCTATCGCCGGAACTGCTTCATACCGGCGGTATCCTAGCATTGTGGAAAGCCGTCGGGCGTGTGCCCACGCTTTCGCTGTCTAAGGAGGATGCCTTTATGGCTTTTGACCGTAAATATGCAATGCCCATGGCCGTCGCCACCGCGATGGCCGTTGTGACGCTGGGCACGCCGCTGGCGTTCGCGCAGCAGGCCGATGCCAGCGGCGAAGTGCGCCGCGTGGATCCGGCCGCGGGCAAGGTCACGATCAAGCACGACGAGATCAAGGCGCTGGACCTGCCCGCCATGACGCTCGTCTATGACGCCGATCCGGCGCTGCTGGCCAAGATCAAGGCGGGCGATAAGGTCCGCTTCACGGCCACCCGCAAGGATGGCAAATACGTGGTGACTGCGATCACGAACTGATGCCGCGCCCATGAAAAACGCCGTGGCCCGCATCTGCGGCACCCGGCGTTTTGCCGTAAAGGGCGAGGGGCGAGGGGCGCGCGGCGCGCGCGCTTACAGCACGTAGCGAGCCAGATCCTGGCTGCTGGCGGCTTCGGCCAGTTGCGAGTTGACGTAGGCGGCGTCGATCTTCACGTGCTTGTCCTGGCTGGACGTCGCGTCGAACGACAACTCGTCCAGCAGCTTCTCCATGACCGTGTACAGACGGCGGGCGCCGATGTTCTCGGTGGTTTCGTTGACCTCGTAAGCCAGTTCGGCCAAACGGCGCACGCCTTCATCCGTGAATTCCAGCTGCACGTCTTCCGTCGCCATCAAGGCGGTGTACTGCTTGGTCAGCGACGCGTCCGTGTCGGACAGGATGCGCACGAAGTCTTCCGCGGTCAGCGATTCCAGTTCCACGCGGATCGGGAAACGGCCTTGCAATTCCGGGATCAGATCCGACGGGCGTGCCAGGTGGAACGCGCCGGACGCGATGAACAGGATGTGGTCGGTGCGGACCATGCCGTAGCGCGTGTTGACGGTGGTGCCTTCAACCAGCGGCAGCAGGTCGCGCTGCACGCCTTGGCGCGACACGTCGGCGCCGCCCGATTCCTGGCGCGCGGCGATCTTGTCGATTTCGTCCAGGAAGACGATGCCGTTCTGCTCAACGTTATTGATGGCCACGGTGCGCAGGTCTTCTTCGTTGACGCGCTTGGCGGCTTCTTCGTCGACGATCAACTTGAAGGCTTCGCGCACCTTCATCTTCTTCGGCTTTTTCTTGTCGCGGGCCATGCCGGCGAACATGCCGCGCAGTTGCTCGGCCATTTCTTCCATGCCGGGGGGCGTCATGACGTCCATTTGCGGCACGGCCTGGGCGACCTCGATCTCGATTTCCAGATCGTCGATCTTGCCTTCGCGCAGGCGCTTTCTGAAGGTCTGGCGGGCGCTGTTGTCTTCACCGCGCTCCGGCTCGCCGGAGGCGCCGCGGGCGGGCGGCACCAGGGCGTCCAGGATGCGGTCTTCGGCGGCGTCTTCGGCCTGGGTGCGCACGCGGCGCATTTCCAGTTCGCGCGTTTGCTTAATCGAGTATTCGGTCAGGTCGCGGATGATGGTGTCGACGTCGCGGCCGACATAGCCCACTTCCGTGAACTTGGTGGCTTCGATCTTGATGAAGGGCGCGTTGGCCAGCTTGGCCAGACGGCGCGCGATTTCGGTCTTGCCCACGCCGGTGGGGCCGATCATCAGGATGTTCTTGGGGTGGATTTCGTGGCGCAGGGGTTCAGCCACCTGCTGGCGGCGCCAGCGGTTGCGCAGGGCGACGGCCACCGCGCGCTTGGCGCGGTTCTGGCCGACGATGTATTTGTCGAGTTCGGAGACGATCTCTCCGGGCGTCATGTTGGATGCGGACATGAGGGCGAATCCTTGAAGCTTGAGGCGGGCTGGGGAAGCGGCCACGGCGCGGGGAACACCCCAAGCGCCGTGTGGCGGCGTCAGTCGCCCAGCGTTTCGATGACGTGGTTCTGGTTGGTGTAGATGCAGAGGTCGCCGGCGATTTCCAGCGATTGCTTGACGACGGCCTCGGGCGACAATTCGGTGTTGCGCAGCAGGGCAAGCGCGGCCGATTGCGCGTAGGCGCCGCCCGATCCGATGGCCGCCAGGCCATGTTCGGGTTCAAGCACGTCGCCGTTACCGGTCAGCACCAGCGTGTGCTCGGTGTCGGCCACGATCAGCATGGCTTCAAGACGGCGCAGGACGCGGTCCGTGCGCCAGTCGCGGGTCAGCTCGACGGCGGCGCGCATCAGGTTGCCCTGATGCTTTTCCAGCTTGGCCTCGAAGCGTTCCTGAAGCGTGAATGCGTCGGCGGTGGCGCCGGCAAAGCCAGCGAGGATTTTGTCGTGATACAGGCGGCGGATCTTGCGGGCCGTGCCCTTGACGACGATGTTGCCCAGGGTGACCTGGCCATCGCCGCCCAGTGCGACGCGGTTGCCGCGGCGCACGCACACGATGGTGGTGGCGTGAAATTGTTCCATGCGTTCCTTCCTTTGAAAGGACTAGCTGGGGGCGGTTCCAAGGAAATCAAGCGCGGTGCGCGACGGCCAATAAAAAAGGCCATGCTGGAAACCAGCATAGCCTTTCAGGGCATGGCGTGAAAACGGGACGGATCAGTCGCCGTACAGCTTTTGGCGCATCTCGCGGCGTTCCTGCGCTTCCAGCGACAGGGTGGCCGTGGGGCGGGCCAACAGGCGCGGGACGCCGATCGGTTCGCCGGTTTCTTCACACCAGCCGTATTCGCCGCTGTCGATGCGGGCGATGGACTGTTGCACCTTTTTCAGCAGCTTGCGCTCGCGATCGCGGGTGCGCAGCTCAAGTGCGTGTTCTTCCTCGATGGTGGCGCGGTCGGCGGGGTCGGGCACGAACTGCGTTTCGCGCAGGTGCTCAGTGGTCTCGCCGGCGTTGGCCAGGATGTCCTGTTCGAGTTGTTTGAGCCGTTCCTTGAAGAAAGCCAACTGGCGTTCGTTCATATAGTCGGACTCGGGCATGGCCAGCAATTCCTTCTCGCTGGGCAGATCAATCGCCGTATCGCTCGTCGACTTGCTTGATTTTTTAGTTGCTGCCTTGGTAGCCATGAAAACACTCCACTATGAATCGATCCTGGCGCGGGCGTCCTTTCCCGGTTGGTGCTGCTTGCTGACTACGTTACTCGTACCTCACAGTACTGCCTTCGTCGCATCGCGTCACGTCGGGAAGGGGGATTACCCCGCCAGGCACTGCTCCAAGCCCCGGGTGAAAATCTCCTGGGGCAGCTTACGTCCAATGAATACCATCTTGGTGGACGGTTTTTCGGCCGCGGTCCACGGCTTGCCGGGTTCGGCGCCCATCATCATGTGCACACCCTGGAACAACATGCGGCGGTTGATGCCCTTCATGTACAGGATGCCCTTGTAGCGCATCAGGTCGGGGCCATAGACCTGCACCACGCCACCCAGGAATTCCTCAAGGCGCGCGGGATCGAACGGCTTGTTGGAACGGAAAACAAACGCGCCGATTTCGTCGTCGTGCTTGGGGTGGTGATGGTGGGCGTGATCGCAATGTGCCCCGCAGTCGCCTTCGTGATCATGGTCATGGTCGTGACCATGGCCATGATCGTGCCCGTGGTCATGCCCATGGTCGTGGGCGTGGCTGTGGGCGGCGTCGGGGTGCTCATCGGCCAGGAATTCCGGGTCGATGTCCAGAATGGAATTCAGGTTGAAGCCGCTGATGTCAATGATCGACTTCAGGTCGACTTCGCCAAAATTGACCGGCGTGATCGGCGCGCGCGGGTTCATGTGAACCAGGCGGTGGCGCAGCGCTTCGTAGTCGACTTCGTTGACCAGGTCGCGCTTGGAGATCAGGATGCGGTCGGCGAAACCGACTTGCTTCTGGGCTTCGGGTTGCTCGTCCAGCGTGGACATGCCGTGCTTGGCGTCCACCACGGTTACCACCGCATCCAGGCGGTAGTACTCGGCGATGTCGTCGTCCATGAAGAACGTCTGGCACACGGGGCCGGGGTTGGCCATGCCGGTGGTTTCCAGGATGACGCGTTCGAATGTCAGTTCGCCGGCTTCGCGCTTGACGCGCAACTCGGACAGGGTGCGCATCAGGTCGCCACGCACCGTGCAGCAGACGCAGCCGTTGGACAGCTCGATGATTTCTTCATCGCTGTCTTGCACGAGCAGGTCGTTGTCGATGCTTTCCGGTCCGAATTCGTTTTCGATGACCGCTACGCGGCGGCCGTGAAATTCGGTCAGGATGCGTTTGAGCAGGGTGGTCTTGCCCGCACCGAGAAAGCCGGTGAGGATGGTGACGGGAACCATTTTGTCCAAACTGCGCGGGGTGTTCATGGCGAAGCTGCTAGCGTGAAGTCAAGGCTGAAGTCTAGGCATTCAACACAGGCCCTGACAGGGTGTTTTGCCCCGTGCAGGATGGTGTTTGCCACAGGCTGCGTGGGCCGCCAACAGCGGCCGGACGCAGGATTACAGCACAGTCGGGGGCAGGGGGCAAACCCCGGGTCAACCCAGGGGCCGAAGCCCGCCGGATCGCGTCTGTAGCCTGGAAAGTATCCGGCGATATCACTATTTTGGGGCGGTTTTCCGGATTTCAAGAGTCGGTGCGACCTCGTCGCGACCGGACCTTGTCCGGTGCCTGGCAAATTGGCGTTGCGGCAAGCGGGGGCCTGGCAACGTCGACACGGACACGGGCGGGCAGACGTGGGCAGCGCGGCATGGCGGCGCGGGCGCCGCGCCGCAGCCGGTTCAATGGTGGTGGTGATGATGGCCGGCGTCAGCGGGCTGCTTTTGCTGGCATTGGGGACAGAGCGCCCGGATCTCGGTTTCTTGTGTGGCCAGGGCGTAGCCCGTTTGGGCGACACGTTCGGCCAGTTGGCGGCTCATGGCGGGGTCGGACACTTCGGCCACCGCGCCGCAACCGGTGCACACCACCAGCAGGTCGTGGGGCGCGCCGCCAGCGTCGTGGCAGGCGCTCCAGGCGTTGACTGCGTCCAGCCGGTGGATCAGCCCTTCATCCATCAGGAAGTCCAGCGCGCGGTACACGGTGGGGGGCGCAGCGCCGGGGTGGACTTCACGCATGGCGTCCAGCAGCTCGTACGCCTTCAGGCTGCGCCCATGGCGCAGCAGCAGTTCCAGCACCTTGCGGCGGATGGGCGTCAGGCGGCGTCCGCGCTGCTCGCACAGCGTTTCGGCGACGCTGAGCTGGGCGCCTACGGTGTCGCTGCGGGGGGGGCGGGGCGGAGCGGGCATGGCGGACTTTATCTGAATGAAAGACGCGCGCGACGCGCGCGAGATGCCTGGAAGGTAGCAGAAAAGTCGTATATGCGGGCAGCCCCGCCGGAATCAAGCAGATTTAGTTATGATATAACATTGTAAAAATCGCAGGCGCCGCATCTCGCGGCGTCTGGCTTTGATTTCGGCTTGTCCTTTTTGGTGTTTGCGCTTTCCCATGTCTCACTTCACGCTTCTGCCCGCACGGTCCGGCACCGCGCCGCGGCACGGCAAGCCTCCTCGCTCTGCATTTCTCGTATCCGCCTGGCGCCGCATGGCGGTCGCGTTGGTGGCCGCAACCTTGCTGTGGGTGTTGACGGGCTGGGCGCTGGATTGGTGGCCGCGATGAGCGTGGCGCCGGTCACGATCGAACTGTCCGGGGCGTCCTTCGGCTGGCACGGGCATCCCGCGCTGAAGGCCGTGTCGGGCCGCTTCGCCGCGGGCGGGATGACGGCGGTGGTCGGGCCCAACGGCGCCGGCAAGTCGACGCTGATCAAGGGAATCATGGGGGTGCTGCGTCCCATGACGGGCAGCGTGCGCATCAGCGGGGCCGGGCGTTCCGAACTGGCGTGGTTGCCGCAGGCGGCTGAACTGGACCGGGCGTTTCCCGTGACGGTGCTGGACCTGGTGGCCATGGGCGCCTGGCGCCGGGTCGGCGCGTGGCGGCGCTTTCCCGCCGACGAGCTTGATCGCTGCATGCACGCGCTGGAAACCGTCGGTCTGGCCGATGCGGCCGGGCGCGGCGTGGACACTTTGTCGGGGGGGCAGATGCAACGCACCTTGTTTGCGCGGATGCTGGTGCAGGATGCGCCCGTGCTGCTGCTGGACGAACCCTTCGCCGCTGTCGACAGCCATACCGCCGACGACCTGATGGCCCTGCTATGCGGGCTGCATGGCCAGGGCCGCACGGTTATCGCGGTGCTGCACGACCTGGACTTGGTGCGCGGCCACTTCCCGGAATCCTTGCTGCTGTCGGGCTCTGTGGTCTCTTGGGGCGACACCGCGACCGCGCTAAGCGACGCAAATCTGAAAATGGCGCGCCAGTGGCACGCGAGGGCCTACGAATGAGTCTGGCGCAATGGGTGTTTTCGCCCTTCATGGATTATGGATTCATGCGGCGCGCGCTGGCGGGGGCGTGTGCCTTGTCGCTGGGGGCCGCGCCTTTGGGCGTGTTCCTGGTGCTGCGGCGCATGAGCCTGATGGGCGACGCGATGTCGCACGCGATCCTGCCGGGGGTGGCGGCGGGCTTTCTGCTGTCCGGCCTGTCGCTGGGCGCCATGATGCTGGGCGGCATCGTCACCGGGCTGGCCGTTGCCTTGCTGGCGGGCCTGGTGGCGCGCCTGACTCCGCTGCGTGAAGACGCCAGCTTTGCCGCTTTCTATTTGATATCGCTGGGGCTGGGCGTACTGCTGGTGTCCCTGCGCGGCTCGAACATGGACTTGCTGCACGTGCTGTTCGGCACGGTGCTGGGCCTGGACGATGCCTCGCTGCTGCTGGTGACCATCACGGCCAGCGTGACCTTGCTGGTGCTGGCCGCCATCTACCGCCTGCTGGTAGCCGAATGCCTGGACCCCGGTTTCCTGCGGGCCAGTGGGGGCGGGGGCGGCTGGGTGCATATGGGGTTCCTGGTGCTGGTGGTGGTGAATCTGGTGGCGGGTTTCCAGGTGCTGGGCACCTTGATGGTCGTCGGCATCATGATGCTGCCCGCCGCCGCCGCGCGATTCTGGGTGCGCTCGGCCGCCCGGCAGATTCCGCTGGCAGCCGGCTTCGGCGTGCTGGCGTCCGTCAGCGGTTTGCTCGTGTCCTACCACTTCAACGTACCCGCCTCGCCGTCGATCATCCTGGCGGCGGGCGCCTGTTATCTGCTTTCCATCGTTGGCGGCCCGCAAGGCGGGCTGCTGCGGGCACCGCGCCGTACGCGCCAAGCCTGAGTTCACAAGGAGATTCGCCATGCGTTCCATTCTGCCGTCGCGCCGCCGCGCCCTGTTGACTGTCGCGGGCCTGTGCCTGTCGGCTGTCCTTGGCGCAGCGCACGCCGCGGAACCGCTTAAGGCCGTGGCCAGCTTTTCCATCCTGGGCGATATCGTTCGCGAAGTAGGGGGCGACGATGTCAGCTTGACTACATTGGTGGGGCCTGACGGCGATGCGCACGAATATGAACCCACGCCGGGCGACGCAAAAAAGCTGTCCGCCGCGCAGGTGCTGTTTGTGAACGGGCTGGATTTCGAGACCTGGCTGCCGAAGTTGACGAAGGCGTCGGGCTTTGCCGGCAAGACGGTCGTGGCCTCACAGGGCGTCACGCCGCGCAAGTTCGCGCAGGTGGGCGGCGACCATAAGCACGCTGAACACGAACACGAACACGACCACGGCGATGGCGATGGCCATCATCATCATGGCGACGCCGATCCGCATGCATGGCAAAGCCTGGCCAACGGCGTGATCTATGCGCGCAACGTGGCCGACGGCCTGGCCGCCGCCGACCCCGCCCGTGCCGACGCCTATCGTCAGCGCGCCGCCGCCTATATCGCCCGCCTGCAAGCGCTGGACGCCTCGGCCAAGAAGACGTTTGCCGCCATTGCCGCCGACCGCCGCAAGGTGGTGACGTCGCACGACGCGTTCGGGTATTTTGGCGACGCCTACGGGGTGTCGTTCATCCCCGCGATGGGGGTGTCGACGGACGCCGAACCGTCGGCCGGCGAAGTGGCCCGCATCATCGAACAGGTCAAGCGCGACAAGGTCCCCGCGGTGTTCGTCGAGAACATCTCCAGCCCCAAACTTGTGCAGCAGATTGCGCGGGAAACGGGCGCCAAGGTGGGTGGTACGCTTTATTCCGACGCCCTGTCCAAGCCTGGACAGCCCGGCGCGACCTATATGGAAATGTTTGAATGGAACGTACGTCAGCTTGCCGCGGCCTTGCAGCCCTGACCGCCGCGACGGCCATGCTGGTGGCCGGCTCCGCCAGCGCGCATCCGCACATGTGGATCGATGCGCGGGCGGTGGTCGACATCGACGCGCAGCAGCGCGTCACCGCCGTGCGCCAGGTATGGCTGTTTGACGAAATGTTCGGCGCTTACGCCACGCAGGGCATGGCCAAGGGCAAGGGCGGCGCCTTGCCCGCCGCCACCTTGAAGGGCATGGCCGATGACTGGATGAAGTCCTTGGGCGAACCGATCTCGCACTACTTCACTCGCGTCACGGTGGGCGGGCAGACCGCTACGTTCGCGGCGCCGCGCGATGCGCGTGTTGACTGGAACCCGAAGACGACGCGCCTGACGCTGTCGTTCACCTTGCCGCTGGCGAGCCCGATGCCCATCGGCCCTGAGGGCGCGCAAGTGGACATTTACGACCCTACCTATTTCGTCGCTTACGCGTTCGACGAGAAAGGCGCGGTGTCGCTGGCCGGCCCGAAGGCGTCGGCCTGCACATCCGACTATCGCAAGCCCAAGGAACTGGATTGGAAGACCATGCAGCAATTGGCCGCAATCCCGGCCGATCCGGAGGCACTGCCGGACGAACTTTTTGCCATCACCAAAGGGCTGACGCACCGCATCGAGGTGCAATGCCCTTAGCGTTGTCCCGTGGCGGTGCTGTGCTGGGGTTCGCGATATTGCTGCTGCTTGGCGGCATGGGCGCGGCCGCGGCGCAGGGCGCGCATCCGTTTGGCGTGCCGGAAAGCGGCACGGGCATGGGCGGCCCCGGCTGGCTGGCCAGTTTTTTCGGTCAGGTGTCGATCTGGCAAAGCCATTTCTACCGTCAACTGACGGGCGCGGTGCGCGCCTGGCAGGCCGATGGCGGCGCGGCCTGGACGTTGATCGGCCTGTCGTTTGCCTACGGCGTGTTCCACGCGCTGGGCCCCGGCCACGGCAAAGCCGTGATTTCTTCGTACGTGCTGGCCAATCGGCAGACGGCGCGCAACGGCGCGCTGCTGGCGCTGGCGTCCGCATTGATCCAGGCGCTGGTGGCGATTGTGTTGGTCGCGGTGTTGGCGCTGGTGTTCAACGCCACCGCCGCCACGATGAACCAGGCGACGCGTTCGCTTGAGCTGGCGTCGTATGCGCTGGTGACGTTGCTGGGCGCATGGCTGGTCTGGGTCAAGGCGATTCGGCCGCTGCTGCCAGGCAGGCGCCAAGGGGCGGTGGCAGGAACGGTTTCGGCCACCGCGTCCACGCACGCTGTGCCAATGGCGGGTGCCGGATTGACGACGGGTGCATCGCCGCCGAGGGGCGCTCCGCCGGAGGGCGCACCGCCAAAGGGCGCACCGCCAAAGGGCGCCTCGCCAAAGGGCGCCCCGCCAAAGGGCGCCTCGCGAAAGGGCGCTGCGGCGTTGAATGCGATCCCGGTATATGCGTCCGCTGCGTCAGTGACGGTGGGGTTGCCGCATCAACATCACCATCATCATCACGACGACTGCGGTTGCGGACATGCGCATGTGCCCGCGCCTGAGCAGGTGGCGGGCAACTTGAGCTGGCGTCGCGCCGCATCCGCCATTCTGGCCGTGGGCTTGCGACCGTGCAGCGGTGCGTTGATCGTGCTGGTGTTCGCGTTGTCGCAAGGCTTTTTTATGGCCGGCGTGGCGTCGGCGCTGGCCATGGGCGCCGGCACCGGTTTGACGGTGGCGGCGTTGGCCTGCCTGGCGGTTGCCGCCGGCGGCGCGGCCACGCGCGTCGGCCAGCGCTTGTCCAGCAAGGGCGCGGCGCGATTGCGCTACAGCGTAGAGGCACTGGCCGCGATGGCGGTGATGTTGTTGGGTGTCATGCTGCTGGGCGGCATGTTGGCGGGCGGCGGGTAAGCCCCGCCCGTTCAGGATTTGCGGCCCGCGCGCGGATGCGCCTGGTCGTAGGCCTTGGCCAGATGCTGGAAATCCAGGCGGGTATAGACCTGCGTGGTCGAGATATTGGCGTGGCCCAGCATTTCCTGCACGGCCCGCAGGTCTTGCGCCGACTGCAGCACATGGCTGGCGAAACTGTGGCGCAGCACGTGCGGATGCACATGCGTGGGCAGGCCCGCTGTTTGGGCGATCTGCGCCAGTTGCAGTTGCACGACGCGTGGAGAAATGCGCTTGCCGCGCGCGCCCAGGAACAAGGCGCAGGCGTCCTGAGTAAGCGGATGGGGGGGCGACAGCTGCGGGCGCACGGCAATCCATTTCTGCAAGGCGGCAATCGCTGCCTGCCCCACCGGCACCGAGCGGCGCTTGCCGCCTTTGCCCAGCACTTCGACCTCGGCTTCTTCCAGCTTCAACCAGCCGGCGGATTCGTAATCGGGGGTGCGCGTGTAGCGCAAGTCCAACCCAACCAGCTCTGACAAGCGCAGCCCGCTGGAATACAGCAGTTCAAGCATCGCTTGGTCGCGCAGCGCGACGGGCTCGTTGGCCACTTTGGCGGGCGCGCGGTCTAGCAGGGCTTGGGTTTGTTCTACGGACAAGGCTTTGGGCAGCCCACGCGGCGCTTTGGGCGCGCGTACCCCAGCCACGGGGTTCCCGGCCAGGTCGACGGCGGGGGCCCACCATTGGTAGAAGCCGCGCCAGGCGGCCAGCGTGCGCGCCAGGCTGCGTGGCCCGCGGCCCTGGGCATGCAGGCGTGCGACAAATTGGCGGATATGGCCGTTGGCGATCTTGTCCAGCGGCAGGCCGGCGCGGTCGGCCAGTTGGTGCAGAAAGTGCAGCTCACGCTGATAGCCGCTCAGCGTGTGCACGGAATAGCGGCGGTTGGTTTCCAGATGGCGCAACCACGCGCGCATCGGTTCGGGCAGCGCCTGGTCGCCGGCGTCGGGCTGCGAGGGGCCGGCGGTTGCCCTTGCTCCGTCGGGCAAAGGCACGGTGCCGACGGTGGACCGTTTGCTGTCGGACGCGGGCGCAGCATCGACGCCGTCCTGGGCACTGCCGGGCGGGGGCGCGTTGTGCGAGTTCTGGTCCATGTCCGCCCGCCGTCGCGTTGCGCTAGGCCTTGGGCGAGGCCGGGTTCAAGCGATGCAACGCGGCCGATGCCAGTTGGCCGACGGATTCCAGAAATGCCGTGCCCATCTCGGGCGTAAAGCGTTCCGGGTCGTCGGAGCCCAGCACCAACAGGCCCACGGCCGGGCCGTCGGCTTCCAGGCGCAAGGGCACCAGGGCCAGCGACTTGGGCTTGCTGTCCAGCCAGCCCACCGCTTCGAAATCGGTGTCGGTGCCGCAGTACGGCGTCTTCAGGCTGTCGGTGAACGTGCGCACATCTTGCGAGACGGGCTCGCCATAACCGGTGGGCGCCAACTCGGACAAATCCCACAGGCGCAGGGCCACATGGTTCAGGTCGAATTGTTCGGCCAGGCCCAGCGCGATTTCGCCGGGCACGCGCTGCGCGTCGTTTTCAGACAGCAGGCGGCTGCACCACTTGGCCACATGCGTGCCGATGCTTTCGTTGGCGGTGGCGTTGCGCACCAGTTCGTTCAAGCGCCATTCCAGTTCGCGGTTGCGTTCGCGCAGGGTCAGGATCTGGCGTTCGCCCAGCGAGATGGCGCGCGAGCCATGCGGGTGCGGCACCTGCATGGTGGCGAACACGTCGGCGTGTTCGTCAAAGAAGCCGGGGTGGTCTTGCAGGAAGGCGGCGATGTCTTGGGCGGTGAAAGCGGTATCAGTCATAGGGTCAGCGGTTCAGCGCCATGGAGAAGACGAGCTTGTCGATGTCGACTTGCCCCGTGAACACGGATTCGGCCGGGCCGGTCATGCGCAGTTGGTCGCCATTCCAGGCCACGGTCAGTACGCCGCCGCGCGTTTGCACGCGCACCGGCGATTCCAGCAGGCCACGGCGGATGCCGGCTGCCACGGCGGCGCAGGCGCCCGTGCCGCAGGCCAGCGTTTCGCCCGCGCCGCGCTCGAAAACGCGCAGGCGGACGTTGTGGCGGTCCATGACTTGCAGGAAGCCCGCATTCACGCGGCGGGCAAAGCGCGGGTGGGTTTCGATCAGCGGGCCTTGAACGGAAACGGGCGCGGTGTCCACGTTATCCACCACCTGAACCGCGTGCGGGTTCGAGATGGCCACGGCCGACAGCCACACTTTGTTGGGCACGCCAGCGGGGGCGTCCAGTTCAAGTTCCCAGAGGGTGTCTTCGCCTTCGCGCGCTGAAGGCAGGCCGGCGGTGTCGAATGGCAGGGCCTCGGGTTCGAACCGGGTGCTGCCCATATCTACCGTGACTTGTTCGTCGTCGCCTTCGTCCAGCACCAGGATGCCGGTGGCGATTTCCGCGCGCAGCGGATTACGGTCGGACAGCCCTTGTTCGTGCACGAAGCGCACAAAACAGCGCGCGCCGTTGCCGCAGTGTTCGACTTCGCTGCCGTCGGAATTGAAAATGCGATAGCGGAAATCCGCATCGGGGCGGGTAGCCCGTTCGACCAGCAGGATCTGGTCGGCGCCGATGCCGAAGTGCCGATCGCCCAGCGCTCGGGCACGCTCGGGCGTCATTTCGATGGTCTGGCGGACCCCGTCGAGCACGACAAAGTCGTTGCCCGCGCCATGCATTTTGGTGAAGTTCCAGTTCATCGGGCGATTATCGCCCATTATTCGGGCGCGGACAGCCGGCCGAGATCAATAGAGCTTGGCTTCGCCGGGCGGACGGGTCTTGAAGCGGCGGTGGACCCAGTAGTACTGGCTGGGGCAGCGGCGCACCCAGGTTTCCAGCTCTCGGTTCAGCCGGGCGGTGGCCTCTTCCAGGGACGCGTCGCCGGGAAAGTCCGCCAGGGCGGGCAGCACGTCCACATGGTAGCGGCCGGTGCCGGGGTTCCAGAAGCCCACGATGGGCAGCACCGCCGCGTTCCATTTCTGGGCCAGTTGCGCGGTGGCCAGCAGCGTGGCGGCCTGCACGCCGAAGAACGGCACGAACACCGACCCTTGGCGGCCGAAATCCATGTCGGGCAGGTAGTAGACGGGACGCGGGGCGCGCAGGTGGCGGATCAGGTCGCGCACGCCGTCCTTGCGGCTGACCAGGAAAACCTCGTTGAAGCGCGCGCGTCCGGCGGCCACGACCGCGTCGATGTGCGGATCGCTTTGCGGGGTGTACATGGTGGCAGCGCTGGGCACTTCCATGGTCAGGCGGGTGGCGGCGGCATCCAGCGCGATGAAGTGCGGCGCCAGCAATATCACCGAACGGCCTTGCGCGATCAGTTCGTTGATGCGCTCGGCCCCGCTTTGCGTGACCATGTCCTTGATGGCCTGGGGCGTGCCGTACCACAGCACGCCGCGATCAACGATGGATTGCGCCAGCGCCCGGAAGTGTTCCGCCACCCATTGCTCGCGCACCGACTCGGGCTGATCGGGAAAGCACAATTCCAGATTGCGCCGCACGATGCGCGCCCGGGATTTAGCCAGCCTGGGCGCCAGCCAACCCAGCACGGCGCCGATGCGCAAGCGCGTCGACGGCTGGATGCGGCCGAACCATTTCAACAGGGAAACCAGCGTACGCGTCTTTGAATCTTTCATCGTGTCGGGAGTGGACCGGGCGGCGGAAACCAGAAAACGTCAGCGAGCCGACGGGGCGGCGTCGGGCGCCGGGGGCGCGCCGCGCGGGGTCTTGTAGCGGTTGTAGCTCCAGAGGTATTGCTGGGGGCAGCGCCGGATCAGGGTTTCCATCGCGGCGTTGATCAGCGCCGCCTGCGCGGTGGGATCGGCCGGCAGCGGCTCGGGCACGCGCACATAGTGGATGCGCCAGCCCCGGCCGTGGGGCAGGCGTTCGCCCGCCGTCAGGATGATGGGGACGTTGGTCTGCGTGGCCAGTTTGCTGGGCAGCGTCATTGTGTAGGCCAGGCGCCCGAAGAACGGCGCCCACACCCCATCGCCCACGCTGGGCGCCTGGTCAGGCAGCATGCCCACCGATTCACCGCGCCGCAGCGCCCGCACGAATTCCCGCACGCCCTGCATGGTGGCCGGCACCGCATTGACGGCGGAGCTGTTGCGCGCGGTCTCCAGCAGCGGGGCCAGCACGTCTTTGCGCGGGGGGCGGAACATCACCGTCATGGGCATCTGGCGGGCCAGATAGCGGGCGGTGATTTCGAAGCAGCCCAGGTGCGGGGTCAGGAACAAGATGCCGCGCCCCTCGGCGCGCGCCGTGTCCACCACGGCGTTGTCGTCGGAAACCACCTGCGCCAGGCTTTGCTCGTTCTTGAACCACACGCGGGGGTTCTCAAGAATCATGGCGCCGGTTTCGGCGGCGGCACGGCGCGCGAAGGCCGCGCCGGGGTAGCCGGCCTGGGCGGCATTGGCCTGAAGGCGGCGCCGATACTTGCCGGGCCAGGCGTACACGGCCAGCCCCGCGGCGCGCCCAAGGGCGTGCGCAACCGGTAGCGGCAAGGCGGCAAAGAGTCGGAACAGGGCGAGCAGCATTCGGCAAATAGGAAAGGTCGGGCAGGGTTATGCCGGTATTCGGGAATATGTTTACACCCCCGCCGCGAGCATAAGAACGGCATTTTCGCTTAAAATCCGCTCAGTCGCCGAGTTAACCGACAACTTGCGGGGCGACGGCAAGGGTGCAGCGCATGGCGCGCCCTTTGCCAAATCCGCTAAAGCGTCGCGCCCAGATAGCGTATTTCATGCGGTCCGGGGTGCAACGCGCCTCATGAACCTATACGCCGGCAACGCCGGACACCAAGGACGCATCTGTGGCCAATAACGATTTTCTCTTCACTTCCGAATCCGTCTCCGAAGGGCATCCCGACAAGGTTGCCGACCAGATTTCCGATTCGATCCTGGACGCCATCTTCACGCAAGACCCGAACGCGCGTGTCGCAGCCGAAACGCTGTGCAACACCGGCCTGGTCGTGCTGGCCGGTGAAATCACCACCACCGCCAACGTGGATTACATCCAGGTCGCCCGGGACACCATCCGCCGCATCGGCTACGACAACACCGAATACGGTATCGACTACAAGGGTTGCGCCGTGCTGGTTGCTTACGACAAGCAATCGCCGGACATCGCCCAGGGCGTGGACCGCAGCTCGGAAGACTATCTGAACCAGGGCGCGGGCGACCAGGGCCTGATGTTCGGCTATGCCTGCGATGAAACGCCCGACTTGATGCCGGCCCCGATCTGGTACGCGCACCGCCTGGTGCAGCGCCAGAGCGAACTGCGCAAGGACGGCCGCCTGCCGTGGCTGCGCCCGGACGCCAAGTCCCAGGTCACGTTCCGCTATATCGACGGCCGCCCGGCTGAAGTCGATACCGTGGTGCTGTCGACCCAGCACGCGCCGGAAGTCACGCAAGAAACCATCCGCGAAGCGGTGATCGAAGACATCATCAAGCCCAGCTTTCCCGAAGGCCTGATCACGCCGCAAACCAAGTTCCTGGTCAACCCGACCGGCCGCTTCGTCATCGGCGGCCCGCAAGGCGATTGCGGCCTGACCGGCCGCAAGATCATCGTCGACACCTACGGCGGCGCATGCCCGCACGGTGGTGGCGCGTTCTCGGGCAAGGATCCGTCCAAGGTCGACCGTTCGGCCGCCTACGCCGCGCGGTACGTGGCCAAGAACATCGTGGCCGCCGGCCTGGCGCGCCAGTGCCAGGTGCAGGTCAGCTACGCCATCGGCGTGGCCGAACCGATCAACATCACCGTCTACACCGAAGGCACGGGCGTCATCCCCGACGACCAGATCGCCAAGCTGGTGCGCGAACACTTCGACTTGCGTCCGAAGGGCATCGTCAACATGCTGGACCTGCTGCGCCCGATCTACGCGAAGACCGCCGCGTACGGCCACTTCGGCCGTTCCGAGCCGGAATTCTCGTGGGAGGCCACGGACAAGGTCCAGGAACTGAAGAAGGCGCTGTAAGCGACGGCAGTCGGGGCGGTTTCTGTCGGCCGGCTTCTGTCGGTCGGCTCCAGTCTGCTGGCTTCTATTGCGGGCCTGTTAGCTGCAGCCTCCTTTCACCTTCGTTCAGCCACCCGGCTTTCAACGCCCGGGTCCTGAACAAAAAATGCCCCCACCGGACTCCGGCGGGGGCATTTTTTTGCATTGCTGCGTTGCTGCGTTGCTTGCGTTGCTGCGTCGCGACGTTACGCGCGCGCCCCGTGATCCTACAGCCCCCACGCCGACAGGTCCGGCGTGCGCCGCGTCGGCGACAGCACCGGCTCCAGCACCGCCGCGCAGTCCAGCAGGGCGGCATCGCCACCGGCGGGGGCCAGCAGCTGCACGGCCATCGGCATGCCTTCAGAGTCCGCACCCGCCGGCAGCGCGATGGCTGCCGCGCCCAGGAAGTTGGCGGGGCGCAGCAGCTTGCCCAAGCCCACGTGGCGTACGTCTTCGGCGTCCAGCGCTTGCGCCGCCTGATCACACGCGGGCATCAACAGCCCGTCCAGCCCCTGCATGGCGGCGGCGAAGGCGGCCATGTCGGCCTGGCGCCGGGTCAGCGCGGCTTCGTAGTCCGCCCGCGCAATGCGGCCGCCCGCTGCGATGCGCGCCCGCACCACGTCCCACAACGGCGCGGCGGGGTTTTCGGCCAACGCGCCGTAATAGGCATAGGCCTCGTACGCCAGCACCAGCGAGTTGTCATCGGCCATGCGCGCAAAGGACAGCGACGCGGGCGGATGCCAGGCGGTGGGCGCAATGCCCGCTTGCGCCAGTCGCTCTTGGGCCCGATGCCACGCATCCAGGCCGGCGTCCGACAGCGGCGTGGGCCACGCTTGCGGGGCCAGCACGGCAACGGCGGGGGGCCGGCGCGGCGCGGGGTGGCGCAGCGCGGTCACGCAGGACGCGGGCAACGCCAAGGTGGCGGCGTCGTCCACGTCCGGCCCGGCCAGCAATTGCGTCAACAGGCGCGCGTCCGCCACGTTGCGGGCGAGCGGCCCCAGCACGTCCAGCGTGTCCGACAGGGGCAGGCAGCCCGCGCGGCTGATCAGGCCGGAAGAGGGCTTGAAGCCCACCACGCCGTTCATCGCAGCCGGCGCGCGTACCGAACCGCCGGTGTCCCCGCCCAGCGCAATGGCCGTCAGCCCCGCCGCCATGGCCACGCCCGCGCCGCTGGACGAACCGCCCGGCGCGCGCGCAACCTTCGCGTCCCACGGGTTGCGCGCCGTGCCTTGGGTGGGGTTCTGCCCCGACAGCCCGAACGCGAATTCCGTCATGCGCGTCTTGCCCAGAATCACCATGCCCTCGGCCGCCAGCCTGCGCACCGCCGTCGACGTGTCGCCGCTGATCACGCCGCGCCGCGCTTCGGATCCGCCCGTGGTCGGTATGCCTTGCCACTGCACGCTGTCTTTGACGGCCACCGGCACGCCGTGCAAGGGCCCCAGCAGCAGGCCGGCGTCCCGCAGGCGGTCGGCGGCGTCGGCCTGCGCCAACGCGCGTTCGGCGGTGACTTCGCTAAACGCGGCCAGCGGGGCGGCGCGTTCGATGCGGTCCAGGAAATGCGTGGTGACCTGGCGGGCGCTCAGCTCGCCTTCACGGATGGCGCGCGCCAGCTCGCGGGCGTCTCGAAAATGCAGGTCGGTGTGGTCTTGTGCGGGCATGAGTCTCTTCAAAAAGGAAAAGCTCTCCGGTCCTGTCCGGACCGGAAAGCCATTGCGTTTGCAGGGCGCGCGTTGCGGCTATTTCAGCGTCTGGCCCTTTGTTTCAGGCATGCGGATGAAGGTGATCAACGTGATCACGGCGCCAGCCAGCACGTAATAGAAGAACCAGCGCTCCATGCCACGGCTTTGCAACCAGGTCAGCAGGTAAGGCGTGGTGCCGCCCAGCAGCGCCACCACCAGGTTGTACGGCGTGCCGATACCGACGGCGCGCACGCTGGTGGGAAATTGTTCCGACATGATGGCAGGCGCAATCGCCGTGTACATGGCGTACAGCACCAGGCCGAACAGTTCCACCGCCAGGATCGAGCCAAACGACGGGCCCAGCGTCGTCATCAGCGGGTAGAAGAACACCAGGTAGCCGGCCGCAAAGAAGATCAACTGCGGCTTGCGGCCGATGCGGTCGGACAAAATGCCGAACAGCGGCTGCACCAGCATGAACACGATCAAGGCCACGGTATTGGCGGCGAACGCGGTCTTGGGGTCCGCGCCCACCTGGCGGATGGCATACGTGGGCACATAGGCCACGAAGATGTAGAACGCAAACGTGGTCAGCACCGAGAAGCCCACGATGCGCAGCACTTCACGCGGATGGTCGCGCAGCAGCGTGCGTAGCGGCTGCTTTTCGATGCCGGTCTTCTTGGCGTGCGAAAACGCCTCCGTTTCCGGTACCGAACGGCGGATCCACATGCCGGCCAGCCCACCGAAGGCGCCGATCAGGAACGGAATGCGCCAGCCCCACGAGGCCATGTCGGCCTTGGTCAGCGTGGACGTCAGGATCCAGCCCACGGCGGACGCGGCCAGGATGCCCACGGCGGCGCTGAAAAACACGAAGCTGGAATAGAAACCGCGCTTTTCAGGCGGCGCCATTTCAGCCAGAAAGGTCGTGGCCGAGGCATACTCTCCGCCCAGCGACAAACCCTGCAAGAGGCGCGCGGCGGTCAGCAGCAGCGGGGCAGCCAGGCCGATGGTGGCGTAGGTGGGGGTGATGGCGATGATGAGCGATCCGCCCGCCATCATCAAAATAGTCAGGCCCAGCGCGGCTTTGCGGCCGTAGCGGTCGGAAAAGATGCCCAGCACCCAGCCGCCCACCGGTCGCATGAAAAACCCCACCGCGAAGATGCCGAAGGTGGCAAGCAGCGCGGTGGTTTCATTGCCTTCTGGAAAGAACTGGCCCGAAAAAAAGATGGCGAACGACGCGTAGATGGTCCAATCGAACCATTCGACCGCATTGCCTACACTACCGGCCAGGATGGTGCGTGACCGGGATATGGGCGCGGCGGCAAGCGCGGCGGCGGGCGCGGCGCTTGCCCCTTGCTTGCTGCGCAAGGTCGCGGATGGGCTGCTCATGACGTCCTCAACATAAGAATTTATTTTTAGTCAAAAAGACCGTTTAATTTTGTGTTTTTATCAATGCTCGAACGTTAGATTAATGAATATGGTCACGTCAAGTAAGGGTAAGCCCCTAATGCCAGCGCTGGACGACACCGATCTGGCCTGCCTGATCGCGTTGCAGGCAGACCCCCGCGCATCCTGGCGCGAGCTGGGCGCGGCCACCGGCATCGCCGAACGCACCGTGGCGCGTCGCATCCGCCGCCTGATGGACGCCGATGCGCTGCGCGTCATTGCCGAACCCGACCCGTTGGCCATGGGGCAAGGCGTGGTGTTGCACGCGTGGGTGCGCTGCCGGTCCGGCCGCGTGCCTGAGGTGGCCGAACAGTTGGCGAGGTTGGACATCAGCCAGCTGGTCGTCACGCTGGCCGGCACCGCCGATCTGATGGCCGAACTGACCCTGGCCGATGCGGCCGACATGCCCGACGTGGTCACCCGCGTGCTGCCGTCTATCGACGGCGTCGAACATGTGGAAGCGCGGCTGGTGCTGCGGCCATTTCGTCGTGCCGGGCAATGGCGCATCCAGGCGCAACCGGACGCCGTGCCGGACGCGCCGCAGGCCCAGCCGCCCGCCGCGTTAAGCGATGCAGAGTCGCGCATGGTGGCCCATCTGATGCGCGACGGCCGCGCCAGCCTGGCCGAACTGGCCGAGCAGGCCGGCGTCAGCGAACCCACCGCGCAGCGCCTGCTTTCCCACCTGGTCGAGCGCCGGGCACTGAGCTTTCGCGTTGAGGTGGAGCCCGCGTTGGTGGGCTTTCCGGTTGAGGCGGTGATCTCGGTGCAGGTGCGGCCGCAAGCCGTCGACGCTATGGCGGCGCATCTGGCGCTGGACCCGCACACCCGCTGCCTGTTCGGCACCAGCGGGGCGTCGCAGTTGTTCTGGCACGTGCTGTGCCGCGACAGCCTGCATCTGTGGGAAGTAACCACACGCCGCCTGGGCGAACTGGACGGCGTGCTAAACAGCGAAGTCGGCGTGGTGATGCGGGCGCACAAGCGTTGCGGCATCGTGCGCGCGGGGGCGCGCCTGGCCAGCAACGGCGACGGCGGGGATTGATGCAGCGCGTCGCGCTCGCCAGATTTACAGCCGCTGCCCGCCGGTGGCGTCGATGCGTTGGCCAGTGATCCAGCGCCCTTGATCCGACGCCAGGAAAGCAACGATGTCGGCGATATCCTCGGGTTGACCCACGCGGCCCAGCGCTACGCTCTTGGCGATGACGCGGCTAAGCTCCGGGTCGCGTGCACGTGGGTTCAAGTCCGTGCTGGTGGCGCCGGGCAAAACCGCGTTCACCGTAATGCCGCGCTCGCCCAACTGCTGGGCCAGCAGCAGGCTCAACGCTTCAAGCCCCGCCTTGGCAGGCGCATAGACGCTCATTTCCGGGTAGGCAGCCCGCGTGCCCATCGACGAAATATTGATGATGCGGCCGTTGCCGCGCAGGAACGGCAGGGTCTGCTGGATCAAAAAAAAGGGCGACTTCAGATTCACTTGCAGCACGCGGTCGAAGTCTTGCGGCGTGACATCTGCAAGCAGCGCGCGCAGCCCCACGCCCGCATTGTTCACCAGAATGTCCAGCCCATCCACGCCATTGCGTTCCAGCAAAGTGCGGCGCAGCTCGCGCGCCAGCGTGGCGGCCCCGTCCGCCTGGGACAGATCGGCTTGCAGCGTCCACGCGTGGCCGCCTTCGCGCTGGATCAGGCCGGCGACTTCAATCGCAGCGTCGCCCGCGGCGTTGTAGTGGACGGCAACATGCGCACCGCGCTTGCCCAGCGCCAACGCAATGGCGCGGCCAATGCCACGGCTGGCGCCCGTGACCAACGCTGTCTTGCCGACAAGACTGTCCGGGGTTTGGTTCTGGCTCTGGTTCTGGCTCATGCGGCCTCCGTTTCGTAGCTTGTCCATGCCTGATGCGCTTCCAGCTGGCGCGCCTGCAACAGCAAGGCGTTGCGATCCACCTTGTTGGTGCCGGCCCACGGCAATTCGCTGACGAATCGGATGCGGCGCGGGTGTTGATAGGCGGGCCCATTGGCCAGGGCATGTTGCTTCAGGCCGTCGGCATCCAACGCGCTGCCGTCGCGGCGCACGACAAAGGCGACCGGGATCTGGCCGCGTTCTTCGTCGGCCAGCGGCACCACGCAGCTTTGGCGCACATCGGGATGCAACTCAAGCAGCTTTTCCACTTCAACGGGATAGATGTTCTCGCCGCCGCATACGAACATGTCGTCCGCGCGCCCGACAAAATAATAGAAGCCGTCCGCGTCGCGGCGCATGACGTCGCCGCTGTAATACCAACCGTCTTGCAGCACCTGCGCACTTTTTTCAGGCAGGTTGTGATAGCCGGACAACACGGCCGGGTTGTTCATCAGCAGCACGCCCTCATCGGCGCTCGGGCCGTCCGCCAATCGCACTTGCGACGGGTCCAGGGGGTGCCCCACCGATAGCGGCGGCGTGGGCAGGCCGGCGGGATGCGGGCCGAATACGGCGGGTCCGGCTTCCGTGGTGCCGTAGCCGTGCGTGATGGTGGCCTGCGGCAACGCTTCTTGTATGCGCTGATAAAGCGCGACGGTCATGGGCGCGGAACCCAGCATGACGCGCCCCAGGGCCGACAAGTCGCGGTCACGCAGCAAGCCGGGCTCTTTGACCAGCCGCGCGAACATCGTCGGCACGGCTGTCAGCACGGTGATGCGATAGCGTTCCAGCGCGTCGGCATAGGCGCTGACGTCGAACGCGGGCTGGATCACCAGCAGGCTGTTGCTGGCGAACGCGCGCTTGGCCATGAAGAGCCCATTCATGTGAAACAGGGGTTGTGCCAGAAGATAGCGCTCTTGACGCTCGCGTCGGGGCGCGGCGCCCGAGGTGGCGGCAAGCGCCCATAACTGCCCCGCGTGCGTCAGCGGCACGCCCTTGGGCTTGCCGGTGGAACCGGACGTGTAAAGCATCTGCGCCACGTCTTCGGAAGCGGGCGTGACGCTGGCAAAGTGCGCGGGCTGAATCTGCGCGGCAAAGCCCTCTGGCCCCGCGTCGTCGAAGTCCAGTACGGGCACGGTGTTCTCGAACGATGCGCGGCGTGCGGTATCGACGAACGCCAGCGCGATGTCCGCGTCACGGATGACGTAATCGATGTTCTCTTGCGTCTGCTTGATGTTGATCGGCACGGCCACGAAGCCGGCGCGCATGATTCCGAAATACGCAATCAGATATTCGGCGCGGTTCAACGCCGCGATGGCAATGCGCGAACCCGCCGGCAGCCCGCGTGCCGTCAGCCATGCGGCCACGCCGCAGGCGCGTTCGCGTATCTGCCCGTGCGAGTAATGGACGGGGGCATCGGGGATGCGCAGGTCTACGATGGCGGGCAGATCGGCGGGCACGCTCGGGGCCGTCAGGTCGCCCAGATTGTTCAGGGTATGCGTCATGAAAATGTTCCGGCGGTGGGGGCTTACTGCTTATGCAGCTTGGGGTTAAGCGCGTCGTTCAGGCCGTCGCCAACCAGGTTCAGCGACAGCACGGCAAGCATGATGGCCACGCCCGGCACGGCGCAGATGTACCAGGAAGATCGGATCAGGCTGCGGCCTTCGCCGACCAGCCGGCCCCAGCTTGCAATGTTGGGATCGCCCAGCCCCAGGAACGACACGACGGATTCATACAGAATGGCGCCCGCCACAACCAGCGACGACATGACGATGACGGGGGGCAGCGCGTTGGGCAGGATCTCGCCGGCCACGATGCGCAAGGGGTTCATGCCGACAGCGCGGCACGCCTGCACGAATTCCCGCTCTTTGAATGACAGGAATTCGGCGCGCGTCAGCCGGGCAATGGGCGGCCAGGACACCAGCCCGACGGCCAGCGTGATGGCTTCGATATGCGGTCCCAGAATCGATACCACCGTCAGCACGAAAACCACGTTCGGAATGATCTGGAACAGCTCGGTGACGCGCATCAGGGCTTCGTCGACCCAGCCGCCGAACCAGGCGGCCGCCGCGCCGATGCTCACGCCGATCAGCGTGGCGGCGGCGGCCGCGACCAGACCGATCAACAGCGTGGCGCGCGCGCCGTGCGCGATCAGGGCGGCAATGTCGCGTCCCATCGAATCCGTGCCCAGGGGGTAACGCCAGGATTCAAAAGGCCAGATCTCCGGCGCAGCCACAATACGCAGCGGATTGGTCGGATACAGCCAGCCCGCGCCGGCCGCCAGCAGCGCCACCAGCAGCAGGACGATCGCGCCGGCCACCGCGCCGCGATTGCGCATGAATCGGGCCGCGAACGATGCGGGCGGGGGCGCAAGCCGGGTAGCGGGCACGGCGGAAAATGCAGGGGATGTGCACATATCAGGCAGCCTTGATGCGCGGGTCCATCCGCGTGTAAAGCAGGTCGACGATGATGTTGGCAACCACCACCACGAAGGAACTGAGCACCAGAATGCCCAGCACCACCGGGTAGTTGCGGCTCATGACGCTGTCGAACAGCACGCCGCCGATGCCCGGCCAACTGAATACAGCTTCGACCACGATGCTGCCGCCCAGCACCGCACCCAGTTGCAGGCCCAGCAGCGTAACGATGGGCAGCATCGCGTTGCGCAGAATGTGTCGAAGCACCACGGCCGTACGCGTCAGGCCCTTGGCATGGGCGGTGCGCACGTAGTCCATGCGGCTGACTTCCAGCATCGATGCCCGCATCACGCGCGCATACGCCGCCGAATAGAACAGGCCCAGCGCAATGGCCGGCAACGCCAGGTGGTGCAGCACATCGAGCGCCTGCGTCCACCATCCGCCATCCAAGCCTATGGTGACCATGCCGCCCACGGGAAACCAGCCCAGCTTCACGGAAAACAGAATGATCAACATGATGCCCAGCCAGAAACTGGGCGCGGCAAAGCACAGCACGGCAAACGCCGAGACCGCACTGTCCCACCACGTGTTGACCTTGATGGCGGACACGATGCCCGCCGCCATGCCCACCAGCACGGCGATGGCGATGCTGGCCACCATCAGCACCAGCGTGGCCGGCAGGTGCGCCAGGATCACATCAAGCACTGGCAAGTTATGCCGGTACGAGTAGCCGAAGTCCAGGCTGGCAACCGATCCGATGTATTTCAGCAATTGCACCGTCGGCGGCTGGTCCAGTCCGTACGTCACGCGCAGCCGCTCGATCAGCGCCGGGTCGGTGACCTGCTGCTCGGCCGTCATCACGTCCAGAAACGTGCCGGGCACGGATTGGATCAGGGCGAAGTTAAGCACCACCACGCCCAGCAGCAGCGGTACGGCCTGGAGCAGGCGGCGCAAGATCAGACGCACGGGCATGGCGGGCCTCTTACGCTTGCAGCCAGACGTCTGCCAGGGTTTCGCCCTGGACGTTGGCGCCGGTGGTGAAGTTGCGTACGTTCTTGCCGGCCAGCGTGAAAGACTGGATTTCAACCAGCGGCACAAGCGGCACGTCGGTCGAGGCCAGGCGCGCGAATTGCGCGGCCAGCGCCTTGCGGGCCTCGGGCGCGGTCTCGACCGCCAGCTTGGCCACCACGGCGTCCATCTCGGGGTTCGAATAACCCGTGGCGTTGCGGAAGGCGGCGCCTTTCACGATGCCGTCGGTGGTGAAGAACTGCGTCACGGTCGGCACCAATTCCAGCGGCGACGTGAAGTTGGCCACCGCGATGTCGTAGTCGTAATCGCCATAAATGCGCTTGAGCGCCGTGGCGCGGTCCACCGAATCCAGCTTCACGGCGATACCCACGTCTTCAAGCGCCTGCTTCAGGTACTGGCCCAGCTTGGCATTCTCTTCAAACCACGCGGCTGCCACCAGGTTCACGGTGAAGCGCTTGCCGTCCTTGACGGGCAGGCCCGCCGCGTCCAGCAAGGCGGCGGCCTTCTTCGGATCGAAGGGGTAGCGCGGCACGTCCTCGGTGTAGAACAGCGGGTTGCTGCTGAAGACGGGGGCGATGGCGGGCTTGCCTCGGCCGTAGTAGATCGTGTCGACGATGAACTGGCGGTCGATGGCATGAAGAATGGCCTGGCGGACGTCGCGTCGGTTGACAATGTCGCGGCGCTGATTGAATTCCACCGTGACGGTCCACGCGGTGTTCTGGTAGCCCCGCGTGTCCACCACGACCTTGCCGGTTTTGACCAGGCGGTCGATGTCGCGCGCCGGCACCGGGTTGGAATAGGCCAGGCCCAGCTCGCCTGTTTCCAACGCCGCGCCGCGCGAGGCCGGGTCGGACCACCAGCGGATGATCAGCTTGTCCAGATTCGGTTCTCCCGGCTTCCAATACTGGTCGTTGCGCAGGTATTCCACGTGACTGCCGCGCACCCATTTGCCGTATTTCCATGGGCCCGTGCCAATGGGCGTGTTGTTCAGCGGATTGGTGATCAGGTCCTTGCCATCATACAAATGCTTGGGAACCAGCAACTGATACTGGCCGGACAACGTGGACTTCAAAAAGAACTCCGGCACCGGTGCGTTGAACGTCAGCACAACCGTGTGCGCGTCCGGGGCAGTGGCGTCCGTCAACGACTTCAGCGCGATGCCGGCGGAAATCGGCTTCCAGTGCTGCAACACGTTGTAGACCACGTCGGCGGAGGTGAAGGGCGTGCCGTCATGCCAGGTGACCCCTTCGCGCAGCTTGATGGTGTAGCTGCGAAAGTCCGCCGCCGGGGTCACGCTTAGCGCCAACGCCGGTTGGAATTTCAAGTCGGCATCCAGCTTGAGCAGCCGTTCCAGAATCTTGGTGGACGTCTGAAAAGGGCTGGATCCGCCGCCGCCGGGCACGAACAACGCTTGCGGCTCCAGGCCGCCCCAGCTCGCGACCAGCGTGCCACCCTTGCGCGGCGGGCCGGCGTCCGTACCCGCTTGGGCGGTGGCGGCGAGCAGCGTGCGCGGCACCGCGCCCAGCGCGCTGGCGGCCAGGCCGCTTGCGGCGGTTCGGGTCAGGAAGGCGCGCCTTCCGAGGCGCGGGGCTTGAGTCATGATGGGCATCCTTATGGTGTTGCGCTATCAGCCTTGGCTGAGCGTGGCGTAGGTAGCGCGGCCGATGGCGACAAGCGCGCCCTGATCGTTGTAGAGGTCCACATCCGCCACGCCGACGCTGCGACCATTGCGGCGCACGCGCGCCACGGCGGTCAGCCCGGTGTTGATGGCGGGCCGCAGGTAGTCGACGCGAAAGTTGATGGTGGGCAGGCCACGGCCCAGCAGCATGCCGACGGCAAAATCGCCCACCGTGTCGATCACGGCGGCCAACGGCCCGCCATGCCATTGGCCGCTGGCGGCACCCCGTTCGAACTCCGGCCGCATCGGCGCCAGCACGGTCAGTTCGCCGCGCTCGTGATCCACGGCGCTGACAGACAGGCCCAGCCATGCGATGAAGGGCGAATCGTCGAATTTGGCCTGTATCTGGCTGGCGTTCAGCACCGCGCTCATGAAGTCACCAGCACTTTGCCGACGATCTTGCGATCTTCCAGCGATGCCAATGCCTGAGCGCCTTGCGCCAGCGGCCAGGTACGGTCCACCTGCACGTGCAGCCTGCCGCTGCGCACCAGCTCCAGCAGCTCATGCAGGTCGTCGCGGTCCCAGCCGTTCGAGCCGCGTATCTGAAGTTCGAACGTCCAGATGTATCGCAGGTCTTCCTTGGGGTCGAACCCCGCCGTGGCGCCGCAGGTCAGCAGGCGGCCGCCCAGGCGCAGGCAGCGCAACGATTTCACCCACGTGTCGCCACCGGTGAAATTCACCACGACATCCACGCCGCCCGACTTGGCGCCGCGACGGCGGGCAGGGCGGCCAAAGCGTTCCTGCACAGCCTTCAGGAAGTCATCCTCGGTGTACAGGATGATGTGGTCGGCGCCCAGCGCGCGCAGCGCCTCGCCTTTTTCCGGCGTGCCCGCGCAGGCAATGACTTCGGCGCCGGCCAGCTTGGCCAGTTGCACCGCACATACGCCCACCCCGCCGCTGGCACCCAGGATCAGCACTTTTTCGCCGGCCTGGATCTGGCCGATGCGGTTCATCATGCGCAGCGCGGTGCCATAGGCCACCGGCAACGCCGCGGCCTGTTCGAAGCTGACCTCGTCGGGCAGCCGAATCAACTGGTGCGCGGGTACGCGGCAAAGCTCGGCCAGACCGCCATGGATGGTCTCGCCCACCAGCCCGCCGTCCACACGGTCGATTGGGTCCACCAGCACGCGGTCGCCGGCTTTCCAGTCGTGGACGTTTTGGCCGGTCTGCACGACCTCGCCGGCCACGTCCAGGCCGATGATCACGGGAAAGGGCAACTTGATGCCGGGCATGCCACGGCGCGTGAATACGTCGTGGTAGTTCAACGATGACGCACGCACACGAATGACGACGTCATCCGGCCCGGCGACGGGGTCAGGGAATTCGGTTTCCAGGCGGAGCTTGTCGTTGCCGCCGTGTTCACGCAATACGATTGCTTTCATGAATGCTTGAGGGAAAAAGGAATAGGAAAAAATAGGAAGAAATAGGAACAAATAGGACGCGGGCTTACCAGGACGCCACGCCGGCAATCGCCTGGCGGGTGATGGCAAGGCCATGGGCAAGGGCGCTGCGCCGCCACACGCTGGATACCGGCACGAAGGCGTCGATCAGGTCGGCGCGCAACTGCTTGTCGCGCGCGGCGTCGGGTGCCTGCGGGGCCTTGAAACGCAGCCACTGGTCCAGCCTGAGCGCGGCCCGCATCTGCAAGCCACGCGTGCCGAACTCCACGACGGCGCCTGCCAGGGGGCGGCTGCCCAACGCCTGCTGCACGCCGCGAAACACCAGGCCCTGGTAGTCGGGTCGCGCCAGGCCATGCGGGCGCTGGTCGCGCACGCGTTCGGCGCCCCACCATTGGGCGGCCTGCGCCTGTTCTGCGCTGCCTTCGTCGTTGAAGCACAGGAAGAACGGTTCCCCGTATTCACCGATGCCGGTGTGCCAGTCGATAAACGACACGCGTTGGCTGGCGGCCAGATGTTCGTCGACGATGCGGCGCAAGATGCGGTTGGACCATTCGGGGCCGCTGCCGCCGTAGACCAGGCCGTCCGGATGGGTGTACTGGCCGCTGGCCGTTGTGTTGAACAGCACGTCGGCGCCGTGGGTCGTGCCAAATTTTTCGACCTCGCGCGCGCCGGCCGCCAGGCTGGATTCCGTCCAGGCGGCCGGGATCAGGTGCGGATGCAGCGTGGCGTAGTGCGGGTTGGCCGGCGTGGGGCCCGTATGGTCAATGAAGTTGCGATTCAGGTCGACGTTGTTTTCAGTCGTGCGCGAGTCATATGCGTAGCCGTACGGGTTCAACGCGTGCACCAGCACGACGTTGACGTCGTCCGGCAAGGGCGTGCCGCCATCGGCGCGCAGCCAGCCGATCTGCACGGCGGAGCCCGCCGCGCCTTCCAGCCCGTGCGTGCCGCTGATCGCCAGATGCGTGCGGGGCGCGTCGATGCGGCCCAGCACGGCCACATCCACGCTCAGCGCGCGGCCGTGTGGGTCTTTCAACGTGGGATGTTCATGGCGGGACAGCACCGCGCCACGCGCTTGGGCTATCGCCACAAAGGCGTCGCGCGCCGCCGCGTAGTCGGTGCTGAAGCAGTCCCAATAATCGGGCAGGACGTCGCTCATGTCAGGCCGCCTCTTGCACAAAAACTTGCAGCGCACCCGCGGCTGCCTCGGGCGGCACCACCAGTTCGCCTTGGGCGTTGGCGCGATAGTTCACTTGATTGGCGTCGAACAGCGCGCGCGTTTTTGCCAGGTCGCGCACACCGATGACCGATCCGGCAAACCAGCCGCCGCCCGCCGACGCCGGCAAACCGGCCGGAACGCGAACGCGGGGGTAACGCTGTTCAAACGCGGCAGGGCTGAGGAAGTCGATGCGCAGGCTGCCGCGACGCACTTGCAGGCCGTTGTCGGGCAGCGCGCTGATGGCGATGGAGCCGAACACGCGCTCATAACCCGCACGCAAAGAGGCGGGATCGGGGTGCACGGCGACCAGCGATTCGATGCGCCGAGCGCCATTGGCGTGGTCCTGCCATTGCGGGCGATACACCAGGTGGCGCGTCAGATGGCCGCACGTGAAGAAGTCGGGCACGCCCAACAGGCCGGCCGGAAAATTCGTGTTGATCCACGCCGCGTCTTCACTGCCTTCGGGCAGATGCACGGGGCGTCCGCCGCTTTGCGGATCGTCAGCCGTAATGCCCAACCGCGCCAGTTCCTGGTGCACGGCCGTGCTGTCGGTGGTTTGCAGCGCGGTGGCGACGGGGCCTTCGTAGGCATCGTCGTAACCGCTGAAGCGCGACTCGGCTTTCAGTTCTTCTGGGAAATAAAGCAGCTCCAGATAGTTCGCATCAAGAATGATGGTCTGATTGCGCGTGCCGCGATGGTGCCTGCCTTGCGGGGCCAGGCTGAATCCCAGCTTCACGTAGCGGTCCGTCGCCGCCTGCAGATCGTTGACCCGGATGATGTAGTGGTCTAGGCCGGTGACTGAGGGAAGAGACATGGAATTCCTGGATTCGCGTTGGGAAGACCTGAAGTCTGTCGCACGTGGCGGCGCGCTTGAACGATTGAATTCGCATGTGGATATCTGGTTTTCATTTCATGTCGCGTACGACGGGCTGCGTGCCTGATCCAATATGAACAAATGAGAAATCAGCATTTCGCAGTGCGTGTGGCGCGGGCCTACTATCGTCGGCTTCCTCCCGGCAGAACCATCACGTCGCCTTGCAAGCCCGGCAAGCCTGTGCGGGTCTACCTAGGCGGCGCAAGGCTTGAACCAACATGACCCAATTGCTTCACATCCAGAATTTGACGGTGGACCTTCCGCCGGGCGCCGACCGACCGCACGCATTGAAAGACCTGACGCTTAGCGTGAAGGCGGGCGAGATCGTGTGCGTGGTGGGCGAAAGCGGGTCCGGAAAATCGTTAACGGCGGGCGCCATCCTGGGCCTGTTGCCGCAGGGCGTGCGGGCCAGCGGCGGACAGATTCATTGGGAAGGCCAGGACCTGCTGCAAATGTCGCCCGAGGCCTTGCGCCGTTTGCGCGGCCGGCGTATCGGCATGATCTTCCAAGAGCCCATGACGGCTTTGAATCCGCTGCGCACCATCGGCGATCAGATAGGCGAGGTCTTTCGCACCCACACCCGTCTGCCGAACGCTGAAATCGCGCGGCGCACGCTGGACCTGCTCGAGTCGGTCCGCCTGCCGAATCCCAAGCAGGCCGTACACGCCTATCCGCATGAACTGTCTGGTGGCCAGCGCCAGCGCGCGATGATCGCCATGGCTCTTGCCCTGGAGCCGGCGCTGCTTATCGCGGATGAACCGACGACCGCGCTGGACGTCACCACGCAGTCGCAGATACTGCACTTGATACACGACCTGCAACGGCGCAAAGGCACGGCGGTATTGTTCATCACGCATGACTTCGGCGTGGTCGCCGAGATTGCAGATCGGGTGGCGGTGATGCAGCAGGGGGTGTTGGTCGAAAGCGGTTCCGCTGAGCAGGTCCTGGAGCGCCCGCAGCACCCGTACACGCGCGCGCTGATTGCAGCGGTGCCGCCGTTGGAACCGGCCGCCGTGCGCGCGACGCTGGACGCCGATGCGCCGGTCATCTTGCAGACCCGGGCGCTGTCCAAGACGTATCGCAAGCGCGGCGCGTTCTGGCGACCGGACCGCGTGACGCATGCGCTGGACAACGTCGGCCTGACGCTGCGAGAGGGCCAGACGTTGGGCATCGTCGGCGAAAGCGGATCGGGCAAGTCCACGCTGGCGCGCACGCTGCTGGGCTTGCAGGCGCCAAATGCGGGCAGCATCGTGCTGGCGGGCGAGCCGCTGGCGTTCAAGGGAGCCACCGCGCGCCGCGCGCATGCCAGGCGCGTGCAGATGGTGTTTCAGGATCCGTATGGGTCGTTGAACCCGCGCCAGCGCGTGGGTGAAATCGTGGCGCAAGGCCCGATGGTGCACGGCATGCCCCGGCGCGAGGCATGGGGGTTGGCACAAGAGCTATTTGAACTGGTCGGCCTGTCGGCGGATGCGGTGAGGCGTTATCCGCATGAATTTTCGGGCGGACAGCGGCAGCGCGTGGGCTTGGCGCGCGCCCTGGCGATGCGGCCGCGCGTGCTGATCGCGGACGAACCCGTCTCGGCGCTGGACGTGTCGGTGCAGGCGCAAGTGCTGGCGTTGCTCGCGCGGCTGCGCCAGCAACTGGGCTTGTCCATCGTGTTCATCACGCACGATCTTCGGGTGGCGGCGCAGGTCTGTGATCACGTGGCCGTCATGAAAGATGGAAAGATCGTGGAGGAGGGGGGCTGCGCGGACGTCTTCAGACACCCCGCGCATCCGTACACGCAAGCGCTGCTTGCCGCCGTGCCTGGCCGCCGCTGGGACCCGGGCAGCGTGGCGGTGCGACAAGCGGCCTGATGCGCCGCTATGCGCCCAGATACGCGCGTGCCAGCGCGCCGTCCTGTGCAATTTCCGCTGCCGTGCCATGCGCCGCCACGCGTCCCGATTCCAGCACATAGGCCCGGTCGGCCAATGACAGCGCCAGCGCCGCCATCTGGTCCACCAGCAGAATCGTCATGGATTCCGCGCGCAGGCGGTCCAGCGCTTCGAACAGTTCGTCGATGATCTTGGGCGCCAGGCCCAGCGATGGTTCGTCCAGCAGCAGGATCACGGGCTTGGACATCAAGCCGCGCGCAATCGCCAGCATCTGTTGTTCGCCGCCTGACAACAGGCCGGCGCGTTGATGCAGGCGTTCGCGCAGGCGCGGAAAACGCGTCAGCATTTCCTCGACGCGCGCCTCGCGGTCTTGCGGATGCAGGAACGCGCCCAGCCGGATGTTGTCCAGCACGCTCAGGCCGGGAAACACCTGCCGCCCCTCTGGCACCAACACCAGCCCGCGCGCAACGATGCGGTCGGCGGCCAGGCCGTTCAGTTCGGTGCCTTGCAGGTGCATGCCGCCCTCGGCCGGCCGATGCAGCCCGGCCAGCGTGCGCATCAGCGTGGATTTGCCGGCGCCGTTTGCACCCAGCAAGGCCACCATCTCGCCTTGCCGCACTTGCAGGTCGATGCCGTGCAGCACGGGGTTGGCGCCGTAGCCGGTGGCCAGATTTCCGACCCCCAGCACTTCGGGCCCGATGGCGGCGCCGGCCGGGCGCTGCCGGGCGGCGGGCGCGCGCCGGGCGTTTTCATCACCCAGATACGCCTGACGCACGGCTGGCGACTGCTGGATCTGCGCGGGGTTGCCCTTGGCCAGTTCACGGCCGGCGTCGATCGCCACGATGTGATCGGACACGCCCATCACCAGCGCCATGTCGTGTTCCACCAGCAGCACGCCGGCGCCCGCATCGGCGATGCGTCGCAGCAGACCCGCCAGGCGCGTTTTGTCTTCGCGCGACAGGCCGGCAGCGGGCTCGTCCATCAACAGGATGTCGGCATCCGTGGCCAGCGCGCGCGCAATCTCGACCAGCCGCCGGTCCACGTGCGGCAGGTCGGCGGCGGGCACGTCAAGCGCGCCTTCGTAGCCGCAGAAGGCCAGCAGCGCGCGGGCGCGCTCGCGCACGTCCGCTGCCAGGTAGCGGCGCGAGGCCAGCAAGCCGCCCAGTCGGCCGCGCACCATGCCCAGCGCCACGTTGTCTTCCACCGTCAACGTGTCGAACAGCTGTGACGTCTGGTAGGTGCGCGCAATGCCGCTGCGCGCCACGCGATAGGCGGGCAGCGCGGCCAGCGGCGCATCGCCCAGCGACACCGCGCCGCTGGTCGGTTGGTAGTAGCCGCTAAGCATGTTGATGACGGTGGACTTGCCCGCGCCGTTGGGCCCGATCAGCGCGGTGACGGCGGCGGGAGGTACGTCGAACGACACGGACTGCACCGCGCGCACGCCGCCAAATGTCATCGTCAGCGCGTCCGCGCGCAACACGCGCCGGTCGCGCGCGGCGGCCGCCATGCCGCCACCTTGGCGCGGCGCCAGCGCGTGGTTCGCCGCGCGGCGCCGCCAGCGTGACAGCAAGCCCGCGACGCCATCCGGCGCGGCCCACAACACCACCAACAGGAATGCGCCGAAGAACAGCAGCCGGTATTCCTCCAGGCTGGACAGCAGTTCGGGCAGCAGGCCCACCACCACCGCGCCCAACAAGGGGCCGGCCAACGAGCCCGCGCCGCCCAGCGTTACCGCCAGCACGAACAGGATCGACTGCATGAAGTTGAAGTTGTGCGGCGTAATCATGCCGGCTTGCGGCGCAACCAGCCCGCCCGCCAGGCCGACCACGGCGGCCGACACCATGAACGCCACGGTCTTGACCATCAAGGGGTTGATGCCGATGGATTCGCTGGCCGTCTCGCTGTCCTTGACGGCCCGCATCGCCGCGCCCCAAGTCCCGCGCGATAGCAGCGCATAAGCCGCCAACGCCACGAACACGGCAACGATGGCCAACATCGCCACGCCCCGGTCGCCGCCGATACCGGCAAGCGAGGGCTGCACGATGCCCATCAATCCGTTCTGCCCACCGGTGATATCGCCGCCTTCGATCAGCGCGTGTTCCACGATGAAGCCGAACGCGATGGTGATCATCGCCAGGTACGGCCCTTTGACGCGCAGCGCCGGCAGCGCCAGCAGCAGGCCAAAGGCGCCGGCCACGAGCGCTGCGGCCGGCCACGCCAACCAGAAGCTCCAGCCCGCCTGGCCCGTCAGGATGGCCACGGTGTAGGCGCCGATGGCGTAAAAGCCCGCGTGTCCGAATGACATCTGGCCGGTCAGGCCCAGCAATACGTTCAGGCCGATGCCGGCCAGCGCCAGCAGCGCCACGTTGCCCAGCACGAAGACGTAGTAGCCGTTGACGGTGGCCGCCAGCGCCAGCGCCGCCACGGCCAGCACGGCGTACAGCGCCAGCGGTAGCCAGCGCGATGCAAGTTGCTTATTCATCAGACCTTCCTGACATCGGCGCGGCCGAAGAGTCCGTTGGGACGCACGGCCAGCATGACGATCACCAGCGTGAAGCTGATGATCTGGGTGTATCCGGAGCCCAGCGCCACGGTGATCAGCGCTTCGACCACGCCGAACAACAGGCCCGCGATCATCACGCCCCAGGCGCTGGTGATGCCGCCCAGGATGGCGACCACATACGCCTTCAGCCCGAACAGCGTGCCCATGTCCGCCTGCACGTTGAACAGCGGCGCGACCAGTGCGCCGGCCACGCCCGCGAATAGCGTGGACACGGCAAACGCGGCCATGATGGCGTGGCGCACCGGGATGCCCATCAGGCGCGCGGCGTTCGGGTTCTGCACCACGGCCAGCAATGCCACGCCCCAGCGCGTGCGACGCGACAGCGTATGCAGCGCGGCCGCCAGCGCCAGCCCGACCAGCGGGATCAGCAATTGCAGCGGATAGATGCCCAGCCCCAGGCCACCGATTTCAAGCGGGGCCTGGGCCAGCGGAGACGGCAGGCTGCGCGGCTCTTTGCCGAAGGTGAACATCACCACGTTGTCCAGCACGATGCCCAGCGCCACCGTCGACATCAGCCACGCGTTGGAACCCCGGCTGGCGAACGGCCGCACCGCCAGGCGTTCGACCACCAGGCCATACACGCCGCACAAGGCCAGCGCCACCAACAGCGCGGGCGCAAGCGGCCAGCCCAGTGTCTGCGCAAAGGTATAGGTCAGCACGGCGCCCAACATCATGGAACTGCCCTGGGCGAAATTCACCGTCCCCGACACGGCGTAGGTCAGGTAGAAGCCCAGGGCCATCAGCCCATACATGCTTCCCAGACCCAGGCCGCTGACTATGGCGGACATCAACAACATGCGCGTCTCCCGCGTGATTCAAGTGCTGGTTTGCGTGGCGGCCGGCGATGCCGTGCCGCGCCGCCTTATTGCGTGCCCTTGACGGGCAGGATGCGGTTGTCGATGAACTGCGTCCACACGTAGTCGTCCTCGCGCAGCGCGTCATGCGAGGTCGGCGTGAAGGGCTGTTCGTAGGTCTTGATCAGGCCGTCGTACTTGCCGATCTTGTAGAAGCCCTGGCGGACGGCATCGCCATCGGTCGAGCCGGCCTGCGTAATTGCCAGCGCCGCCAACTGCATGCCGTCGTACGCGTTGGCCACGCCCACGGCGGGGGTGATGTCCTGCGGGCCCTTGATGTCGGAATACTTGGTCTTGAGCGCCTGCATCACCTTGTCGCCCACCGGCCCTTGCTTGCCAAAGAAGCTGTAGGTCTGCACGAAGTGCACGTTCTTGGCGTTGGGGCCGGCCAACTCCGTGAAGCGGCCACCGGCCGGGCCCCAGTGCGACACGATCGGCACCTTCCAGCCCATGCGGTCCAGCGACTTCACCACTTGCGCCGACGGGCCCACGTTGCCCACCAGGAACAGCGTGTCGGCGCCCGCGGCCTTCAGACGGCTCAGTTGCGGCACGACGTCCAGATCATTCGGCTGGAATTTTTCAGTGCCGGCCGGCGTGACCTTGGCGGCGGCCATGGCCGCATTCAGGCCTTTTTCATTCGATTCGCCCCACGGGTTGTTCACCAGGATCAGGCCGGGCTTGGCCGTCTGAAACGTCTTTTGCGCGTACTGAAGCATGGCGCTGTCGACGATTTCGTCCATGGCCGACACGCGGAACACAAAGTTCGGGTTGCCCTTGTTCTGCGTGATGGCGGTGCCGGCGGCCCACGGGCCCATGAACGGCACCTTTTCCTGATTCACGATGGGCACGATGGCCATCGACACCGGCGTGTCCAGGCCGCCAAACAGCACGGCCACCTTTTCCTTGAAGATCAGCTCGCGCGCGGCGGCCATGCCCTTGGCGGGATTGCCTTCGTCATCGCGCCGCACCAGCACGATCTGGCGTCCGCCCAGCAAGCCGCCCTTGGCGTTGATCTCGTCGATGGCGATGGTCATGCCACGCGTGAGCGCTTCGCCGGCGCGCGCCGATTCACCCGACAGCGCGGTGATCAGGCCGATCTTGATGGGGTCGGCGGCAAGCGCCGGTTGCAGGGCGAGGCCGGCCGTGAAGAGGGCGGCGGCGGTGGCGCGAAGCAGGAAGGAACGGCGGGTCGGGACCATCGGGGCACTCCTGAAAAAGTGGAACGGATCTTGCATGGGGATAAGTGCTGCTTGCGTAGCCCATGCAAGATCCATGCCATCTGTGCCGACCTGGTCGCCGGGGGTGTTGATCACTGCGCCACGAGGGGCAAGCAGCGTCTTTGAACGTGGTTTGTCTGCGTCAAAGCCGAGTTTTGTTTCCAAAGCTTCTGGAATTTTGTTAACAATCATGCATCAGGATTTGCACCAAAATGAATCCAACCTTGCTCGCAAGCACTAATCCGGGGCGTGACGACGCCAATGCGTGGACGCCCGCCGCGTTGGCCTGCCATGGCCGTTTCGCCTATCAGGGCATCGCCGACCGGCCCGACTACACCTGGCCGAACGGCGCGCGGCTGGCCGTGTACCTGGGCTTCAACATCGAACACTTTGCATTTGGCGAGGGGCTGGGAGCCGAATTGGGGCCCGCGTCACCGCATCCTGACGTGCTGAACTACGCCTGGCGCGAATACGGCAACCGCGTCGGCGCGTGGCGCTGCCTGGATCTGTTCGACCAACTGCGCTTGCCGGCCGGCGTGCTGATCAACACCGCGCTGTATGACCACTGCCCCGAACTGGTCGAGGCGTTTCGCGCGCGCGGCGACGAACTGATCGGCCACGGCTACAGCAACGCGCATCGCCAGGGCGGCTTGCCGGAAGACGAGGAAAGCGCGCTGCTGGCGCATTGCCGCGATCGCATCGAGCAGCATGTCGGGCAGGCGCCGGCGGGCTGGTTGTCGCCGTGGATATCCGAAAGCCACGCCACGCCCGACCTGCTGGCCGAGGCCGGCTATCGCTATACATTGAACTGGTGCCATGACGATCAGCCCATGCGCATGCGCACCCGCGCGGGCGACCTGTGGGCCATTCCTTATCCGCAAGAGCTCAACGACATCCCGATGATCATGGGCCGCAAGATGGACGCGCGCGACTTTGCCGATATGATTCTTGACCAGTTCGAAGAGATGCGCGCACAGTCGGCCCGCCAGCCGCTCGTGATGGGCATTGCGCTGCATCCCTATATCGTCGGGCAGCCGTACCGCTTGCGTCATCTGCGGCGGGCACTGGAACCGCTGGCCGCCGCGCGCGATCGCGGCGAGATCTGGTTCACCACGCCCGGTGAAATCTGCCGCCATGTGGACGGCCTGCCACCGGGGGTGATCGCGGCGCTTTGAGCAGCCATCCAGAGCAGCCATCCGGAGCAGCCATCCAGAGCAGCCATCATGAGGGGCTATCTAAAGCAGCCATCCAGAGCGGCCACCGATTGCGCCATCCCTCGCCCCGCTTGCCCGTCCGCTTGTCCGTCCGCCTGTCTTGCCCGTCTTGCCCTTTCATTGCCCGAGTCCATTGCCCGAGTCCAGCATGCCAACCCGACAATCCGCCAAACCCCGCGCCAAGCCCGCCGCCCGTGACAACATCGGCGCCACGCCCGACCCAGGTGCCGTCGTTCCCGAAGGAGCGCCCGACAGCGACATGGAGCGCCGCATCTGCGAAGCCGTCTATGAAAGCGTGATGAGCCAGCGGCTGACGCCCGGCACGAAGCTGCCCGAAGCGGCCATCTGCGAATTGTTCGGCGTGTCGCGCTCGGTGGCGCGCAAGGCCTTGCAGCGGCTGGCGCACGAGCATGTGGTGGACCTGCACCACAACCGGGGCGCCGTGGTGGCCGAGCCCACGCCCGAAGACACGCGCCAGATCTTTCAGGCGCGCCGCGCGCTGGAGGCCGCGCTGTTGCCGCTGGCCGTCGCGCGCGCCACCAAGGCCGACTACGCATCGCTGCGCAAGCAGCTGCGCGATGAGCACGCGCTCTTGCACCGCGCCGGCCAGCCCGCCTGGGCACGCCAGGCCAGCGCTTTTCACGTGCGCCTGGGCGAGCTTTCCGGCAACGCCATCCTGCACGGCTACCTGGCGGAACTGGTGTCGCGCTGCTCGCTCATCGTGGCCCTGTACGAACCGCCCGGCAATGCCGCGTGCGAACACGGCGAACACGTGCTGATCGTGGACCTGATGGAACGCGGCGACGTGGCCGAGGCCGTGAAGATCAACGACAACCACCTGGCGGACCTGGAGCGGCGCATCAGCCTTGAGCGCCCGCAGCCCGCGCAAACCCTTGCCCAGATGCTGGGACTGGCCTGATATGGAAATCGACTTCGACGCTATCACCGAATACCAGCGCTACAAGCTGATGGCCAGCCTGATCGTGCCCCGGCCGATTGCGCTGATCACCACCTTGTCGGAAACCGGCGTGGTCAACGCCGCGCCGTTCAGCATGTTCAACATGCTGGGCGAAGATCCGCCCATCGTCATGGTCAGCATCAACCGGCTGGAAGACGGCGGCCTGAAGGACACGGCGCGCAACATCGCCCGCGACAAGGAATTTGTGGTGCACCTGACCGACGAAGCCATGGCCGAAAAAATGCACCGCTGCGGCGACCGCCTGCCCGCCGACGTCAGCGAGCTTGCCCACGCGGGCCTGGACGCCGCGCCCAGCCACCACGTCAAGCCGCCGCGCATCGTGCAGGCGCCCGTCGCCTTCGAATGCACGCTGTACGAAACCATGGAAACCGCCAGCCGCCAGATCTTCATCGGCCAGGTCCGCTGGCTGCACGCCCGCGACGGCCTGATCGACACGGACACCTGGCGCGTGCGCCTGCAAGACTACTTCCCGGTAGGCCGCTTCGGCGCCAGCTTCTACGTCACCACCCGCGACCGCTACGCCATCGGCGCGGGGGAAGCCCCGGCGGGAACAACGGCAAGTACGGCGATTGATGAAATTTGAGGGGGGCGGCTACGCCCGCCGTGGCGCGGCCAGCCCGTCGGACCGTCCGATGACCCGCGCGGTATTTAACGGTGTGTCCGCGGCCTCATAGCCGGCATTGGCGATCGCGTCTTCAAGGCCACGATATTGTCGACCGAGCTTTGGACTGCGCAATGCGCACATGCCGTCGTTCCAGGCGTGCACCATTTGCTTGGCGATCCAACGCCATTGCGGCTCGTTCTTTGCCGCTTCGATGACTTCATTACCCACCTCCACTGCCGATTCACATAGTTGTTCGACCATGGCGTGGTACTGCCTGGAAGCGATGCCTAGCCGGGCCAGCATGAACCTGGCCAGCGTGTTTCCCGGCGCCCACGTCTTGCGCCCGTCGACAGATAGCGCAGGGGCGCTGTTGCTGAACTGGGGATAGGCCTGGGTGGTGACGACGTCATAGATCGGCGTGTAAGCCACATCGGCGCGTGACGTGTAATACAGCGCGATGTTCTTGGCATGGCAATCCGCGTTACGGACCACATAGTTCGCGAGCAGATGCCACGCATAGTGCAGGCTTCATGTAGCCCGCCGGCTACAAAATCTGGCACGACAAGGCGTTTTGTAGCCCCGAGGCTACAAGTCGACCGTGTCGGCGGCGTGCATCACCACGCTCCTCCCGCCCCGCCCGGCGCCTTCAGATACCGCGCAAATCGTTGGGCCAGAAAGTCCACGAACGCCACCGTCTTGGCCGGCAGGTTCAGGCGTTCCGGGTATAGCGCGTGAATGTCGGCGGGGGGAGTGCGCCAGTCGGCCAGCACTTCGCGTAGCCGGCCGTCGCGCAGGTAGGCGGCGGTTTCCCATTCGGAGCGCATGACGATGCCGTGGCCGTCCAGTGCCCATTCCAGCGCGCTTTGGCCGTCGTTGGAACTGACCGGGCCGCGCACCTTTACGGTTTCGGTGCGTTGGCCGGCTTGCAGGCGCCAGGTGCCGTAGGCGACGTCGTTTTCGCGGACGACGATGCAGCGGTGGCGTTGCAGCTCGCCCGGCGTGCGGGGTTCGCCGTAGGTGTCCAGGTAGCGCGGCGAGGCGCACAGCAGCCGGCGGTTGGAGGCGATCTTGCGGGCCGTCAGGCGGGCGTCGGGCAGGTCGCCGAAGCGAACGGCAACGTCGAACCCTTCTTCGATCAGGTTCAGCGGCCGGTCCGTCAGCCGCATCAACACTTCCACGTCGGGGTACTGCCGCGCGAAGTCGGATACGGCGGGCACGATGTGGGCGCGGCCGAAGCCGAAGGTGGCGTTCAGCCGCAGCAGGCCTTGGGGTTGGGCGCGGGCGCTGGATACCGAGCGTTCCAGCGCTTCGAGGTCGGCCAGGATGCGGCCGCCCTCGGCCAGATATAGCTCGCCTTCTTGCGTGACGCTGACGCGGCGTGTGGTGCGGTTCAGCAGGCGTACGCCCAGCCGCTGTTCCAGCCTGGCCAGCCGCGCGCTGACGGCGGGCGGGGTCAGGCCCAGTTCGCGCGCGGTGGCGGACAGGTTGCCGTGTTTGACCACCAACGAAAAGAAAGCGAGATCGGAAAGGGCGTCCATGGCAGGCAGCGCAGGCAGGCGCGTAGCGGTATTTATAAATTCAATTTAATAAAGAATTCGTTTTACCGCGAATTATAAGAATCGACCCCGCTTATACACTGGCCTCACCCAAGCAGAGCCGCACGGGACCTCCCATCAACGCGGCCAATCGAGGAGACACCGCATGAAGATCAAACCGACCACGCGCGCCTGGTGCGCGGCGCTAGTTGCTGGCGCCTGTTGGAGCCTTCCGGCTGCCGCCGCCGACGCATTTCCCGACCGCGCCGTGACGCTGGTTGTGCCGTTTGCGCCCGGCGGCAGCGTCGATATCGCCGCGCGGCTGATCTCGGACGCGTGGGCGCGCGCGCTGGGGCAAAGCGTGATCGTTGAAAACCGCGCGGGCGCGTCGGGCAACATCGGCATGGCCGCCGTGGCGCGCGCGCAGCCCAACGGCTACACGCTGGCCATCAACACGATGTCGCTGGCCATCAACCCGGCGCTGTTCAAGGACATGCCGTTCGATACGAAGAAGGATCTGCGTTCGGTGGGCACGGTGGGGACGTCGCAACATGTGCTGACGGTGACCAACGCCCTGCCCGTGAAGAACGTCGGTGAACTGCTGACCTATGTGCGCGCGCGGCCCGCCAACGATCTGAGCTTTGGCTCGGCGGGCACGGGCAGCACCTTCCACATGGCGGCGGAGCTGTTCAAGTCGGTGTCCAAGACGCAGATTCTGCACGTGCCGTACAAGGGCGGCGGGCCGGCCATGGTCGACACCATCAGCGGGCAAGTGCAGATGAGCTTTCCGGTGCTGTCGGCCGCCAAGCCGCAGGTGGACGGCAAGAAGTTGCGTGCGCTTGGCGTGACGGGCACCACGCGTTCGCCGCTGTTGCCCGATGTGCCGACCATCGCGGAATCCGGCTTGCCCGGGTATGAGTTCAACACCTGGTTCGTCATCAGCGCGCCGGCCGGTACGCCGCAGCCGGTGATCGACACCTTGAACGCAAAGCTGGCCCAGGCGCTGCAATCGCCGGAGCTCAAGGCGCGCATGCAGCGCGAAGGCTTTGACCCGCTGGTCTCCACGCCCGCCAAGACGGACGACATGGTGGCCGCCGAGATGACGCGCTGGGCAGGGGTGGTGAAGGACGCCGGCATCCAGGCGAATTGAGCCGGCTGACTGAGCCGGCCGACTGATCCGGCCCAGAAAACACAGAAGACACAGCAAGACGCAGCAAGACCCGCCCGTTGGCAAGGCGGGCGCCCCGCTTCAGACAAGCAAGCGATCAAGCAATCAAGCAATCAAGCAATCAAGCAATCAGGCAAGACATAAGGAAGCAAGACATGCCCGGCATGACGCTGTACGACAAACTGGTGGCCAGCCATGAGGTGGCCCGCATCGACGACGAGCACATCCTGCTGTACGTCGATCTGCACATCATGAACGAATACACCAGCCCGCAAGCCTTCAGCGGACTGGCCGCGCGCGGCAGGGCCGTGTTGCGGCCAGGGCAGCAGATGGCGGTGGTGGACCACATCATCCCCACGCATCCCGTGCCGTCGGCGTTGCGCGTGATTGCCGATGAGGCCTCGTCGCGCCAGGCCGTGAACTTGAAGCGCAATTGCGATGCGCAGCACATTGCGCTGTTCGATACGACCGACCCGTTGCAGGGCATCGAACACGTGATCGCGCCCGAGCACGGCATGATCCTGCCCGGCATGGTGGTGTTGTGCGGGGACAGCCACACGACCACCTACGGCGCGCTGGGGGCGCTGGGCTTTGGTATCGGCACGTCCGAGGTTGAACACATCCTGGCCACGCAGACGCTGGTGTACCGCGTGGCGCGCAACCTGCGCATCCGCGTGGACGGCACGCTGGGCGTGGGCGTGTCCGCCAAGGATCTGGTCATTTATCTGGTGCATCGGATGGGGGCGCAAGGCGCGCGCGGGCACGCGGTGGAATTTAGCGGCCAGGCTATCGAGGCGCTGTCCGCCGAGGCCCGCATGACCTTGTGCAACATGACGGTGGAGGCCGGCGCGCGCGCCGCGCTGATCGCCCCGGACGCCACCACCGACGCCTACGTGACCGCGCACGCGCCGCAACTGCATGGCGACCTGCTGATGCAGGCGCGTGCGCACTGGGCCACCTTGCGCAGCGACTCGGATGCGGCCTTTGATGTGGAACACGCGTTCAACGCCGCCGACATCGCGCCGTTTGTCACGTGGGGCACCAGCCCCGACCAGGCGCTGCCGATCACGGGCCACGTGCCTGACCCGCAAGCCGAACCCGATCAGCTGGCGCGGCTGGCGCTGGAAAAGGCGATGGACTACATCGGCCTGGCAGCGGGGGCGCCGATTGCGGGCGTGCCGGTGGACCGTGTCTTCATCGGGTCCTGCACCAACGGGCGCATCGAAGACCTGCGTGTCGTGGCCGACCTGGCGCGCGGCAGAAAAGTGGCCGATGGCGTGCGCGCCATGGTCGTGCCGGGCTCGGGCGCGGTGCGCGCGCAGGCCGAGGCCGAAGGACTCGCGGCGGTGCTGATCGAAGCGGGCTTCGAATGGCGGCAACCCGGCTGTTCGATGTGCCTGGCCATGAACGACGATGTGCTGCGGCCCGGCGAGCGCTGCGCGTCCACCACCAACCGTAATTTCGAAGGCCGCCAGGGGCGGGCAGGGCGCACGCACCTGATGAGCCCCGCCATGGCCGCCGCCGCCGCGCTGGCCGGCCGCATTGTCGATGTCCGTGAATGGAGTCTTGCCAAATGAACCCGTTGATCGAAGGCGTGGCCGCGCCGCTGCCGTTTTCCAATCTGGACACCGACCAGATCATGCCCAAGCAGTTTTTGCGCATCATCGACAAGGCAGGGCTGGACCGTGGCCTGCTGTACGACCTGCGCTTTGACGAGCATGGTGCACCGCGTGCGGACTTTGTGCTGAACCAGGACGCTTACGCGGGCACGTCGGTGCTGGTGGCCGGACCCAACTTTGGCTGTGGCTCCAGCCGCGAACACGCGGTGTGGGGCTTGCAGCAATTTGGCATCCGCGCCGTGATCGCGCCCAGCTTTGGCGAGATCTTCTACTTCAACGCGGTCAACAACGGCTTGCTGCTGGTCAGCCTGCCCGCCTTGAAAGTCGACGCCTTGCTCGCGCGGGTGTCCAATACGAAGGAATCGGGCGGCAACCGCGTGACCATCGACGTCATGGCGGGGCAGGTGCGCGCGGCGGATGGCTGGACGGCAGGCTTTGCGCTGCCCGAACGCCATCGCCGCATGTACGCGCAAGGCCAGGACATGGTGGGCGCGTCGCTGCTGCAATTGCCCGATGTTGAACGGTTCGAGGCGGCGCATTGGGCGCGGCATCCGTGGATGAAGGATGTGGCGCGCACCGTGCGCGACCGCCTGGACCGGGCAGCACGATAAATCCACAAGGAGGCAGTATCCATGACCGCATTCTTCGACTTGCCGGTGCGCCGTATCCAGACCAATGGCGTTGAGATCGCCGCGCGCATCGACGGGGCGGGCCCGCCGTTGCTGCTGCTGCACGGCCACCCGCAAACGAGCGCCATCTGGCACCGCGTGTGGCCGGCGTTGACGCAGCATCGCACCTGCGTGGCGGCCGATTTGCGGGGTTATGGCGACAGCACCAAGCCTGCGGCCTCGCCCGGCCACATTGCGCATTCAAAGCGCGAGATGGCGGCCGACATGGTTGGGCTGATGCAAGCGCTGGGCCATGCGCGCTTCGACGTGCTGGCGCACGACCGCGGCGCGCGCGTGGCGCACCGGATGGGCCTGGACCATGCCGAGGCCGTGTCGCGCATGATGCTGCTGGATATCGCGCCGACGCTGGACATGTACGAGGGCACGACGCGCGCGTTCGCTCAGGCGTACTTCCATTGGTTCTGGCTGATCCAGCCCGCGCCCGGGCCGGAGACGATGATCGAGCATGATCCGGTGTTCTATCTGCGGTCGGTGATGGGCGGCCGGCCCGGCGGGCTGGCGCATTTTTCCGCCGAGGCGATGGCCGAATACGAACGCGCGGCGCGCCTGCCGGGCTGGGCCACCGGTCTTTGCGAAGACTATCGCGCATCCGCCACGGTGGACCTGGACCATGACCGCGCCGGCCGCGCCAACGGCGAAAGGCTGCGCATGCCCGTGCGGGCGCTGTGGGGCGAACGCGGCGCGGTGGGCAAGAATTTTGACGTGCTGGCGCTATGGCGCGCCATCGCCGATGACGTGTCGGGCGGCCCCTTGCCGGGGGCGCATTACCTGGCCGAAGAGTGCCCCGACGCGCTGCTGCAAGAGGCCGGCGCCTTCTTCGGATGGCGGTAGGCGGCAGGCGTCAACCAAGCCTTGGCGGGCGATAGGGCTATCCAAAAAGGGACACAACCCTGGTGGTAACCTTCGCCCCATGAATCGCCACTTCGCCAACCTTTCCGAACTACCCGACCCCGACGACGCGCAACGCGTCTTCAAGGCAACCGACTCCCCCTGCGTGGCCGTGTGCTCGACGCTGTTCGACGACATCTGCCGGGGTTGCGGCCGCACGGCCATGGAAGTGGCCAACTGGGTCTTCATGACGGAAGAGGAAAAGCGCGACGTCTGGGTGCGCATCAAGGCGCAGGGGTATCCCCGGCGCAATAACTGAAAGGCGCATTGCGGCGCGGGTGACCGCGCCCGGCGGCCGATCATCGCCGCCGTCTTGGTCATGTCACATGAAGCGGGCTAAATCGCGGTATCGCCCACTTCCGGCCTTATCATGCGCATCGTCCTGGTCACGGATGCCTGGCATCCGCAAGTCAACGGCGTCGTCCGCACCTGGACGACCATGCGGCAGATCCTGCAGGAATGGGGTCACGAACTGATCGTGGTCAGCCCGGAAGGCAGCCGCACCGTGCCGGCGCCATCCGAGCCGGATCTGCGGCTTTGCCTGCAACCCGGGCGGCAACTGCGCCGCATCCTGGGCGACACCATCCCCGACGCCCTGCACATCGCCACCGAAGGCCCGCTGGGGCTGGCGGCGCGACGCATGGCCCTGTCGCGCGGCTGGGCGTTCACCACGTCGTTCCACACCATGTTCCCCGACTACCTGCAAGCGCGCATGGGCATACCCGCCGCCTTGCCGTGGCGGTATCTGCGCTGGTTTCACCGGCCGTCGCGATGCGTGCTGGTGCCCACGCCGACGGTGCGCGATGTGCTGGTGCGGCGCGGCTTGAGCAACTTGCGCATCTGGTCGCGCGGCGTGGACCCGCGCAAATTCCAACCCAGCGCCAGCCAGGCTTTCGCCCATCTGCCCCGCCCTGTTTTTCTGAGCGTGGGCCGCGTCGCGCGGGAAAAGAACCTGGACGCGTTCCTGGCGCTGGACCTGCCGGGCAGCAAGGTCGTGGTGGGCGCCGGCCCGGATGAGGCTCGGCTGAAAAAACGCTTTCCCGGTGCGGTATTCCTGGGGATGCAACAGGACGATGCACTGCCTTCGTTGTATGGCGCCGCCGACGTGTTCGTCTTTCCCAGTTTGACCGACACGTTTGGCCTGGTGATGCTGGAAGCGATGGCCTGCGGCACGCCCGTGGCGGCCTTTCGCAGCGAGGCGCCGCTGGCGGTGGTGACGCCCGGCGTGACCGGCTGCCTGGACGACGACCTGGCGCATGCTTGCCGCGCCGCCTTGCCGCTGGACCGCCACGCGGTGCGCGCGCACGCGTTGACCCGCAGCTGGGACGCCGTGGCGACCTCCTTGCTGGATGCCCTGGTGCCATTGAAGCCGCTGCCCCCGGAATCGACGTCCCGGCCCACGCCCGCGCAGGCGGGATGACGCGCGTTTTTTTTCAGGGACGGGTTTCCGCACCCCCGGCCAAACCGGTACAATCCCCGGCAATCCTGAGGAGCGTTGCGACGACCCCGTGGTTACCGCCTTGCACGGCACATCGTGCACATCTACGCGGAACCCGGCTCGCCAGGCTCAGGAATCCTTGTTCAAGCGCCGCGCCTTGCGCGTCGCTACAGCAACGGCGCTCACCTTTGTCGCATATGGCGGGAAAGGCGAGCACTCGACTGTCGTGGTGTATTCGCGTTGTCCGGCCATATCGTGCGCCGTTCGAAATTCACGTGGAGCCTACACACCATGAACGCTGTAACTGATAAATCCTTCTCCGATTACCTGGTTGCCGACCTGTCGCTGGCAGGCTGGGGCCGTCGTGAACTGGCCATCGCCGAAACCGAAATGCCCGGCCTGATGGCCATCCGCGAAGAGTTCGCCGCCGCGCAGCCGCTCAAGGGCGCGCGCATCGCGGGCAGCCTGCACATGACCATCCAGACCGGCGTGTTGATCGAAACGCTGGTGGCCCTGGGCGCCGAAGTGCGCTGGGCCTCGTGCAACATCTTCTCCACGCAAGACCACGCCGCCGCCGCCATCGCCGCGTCGGGCACGCCGGTCTTCGCCGTCAAGGGCGAAACGCTGGAAGAGTACTGGCAGTACACCCACAAGATCTTCGAATGGCCCAATGGCCAGCACGCCAACATGATCCTGGACGATGGCGGCGACGCCACGTTGATGCTGCACCTGGGCACCAAGGCCGAGAAAGACCTGTCGGTGCTGGCTAACCCGGGCAGCGACGAAGAACGCATCCTGTTTGCCGCCATCAAGGAAACGCTCAAGCGTGATCCGAAGTGGTACTCGACCCGCCTGGCGCAGATCAAGGGCGTGACTGAGGAAACGACCACGGGCGTGCATCGCCTGTACCAGATGTCGCAAAAGGGCGAGCTGGCCTTTGCCGCCATCAACGTCAACGACTCGGTCACCAAGTCCAAGTTCGACAACCTGTATGGCTGCCGCGAATCGCTGGTTGACGGCATCAAGCGCGCCACCGACGTGATGGTTGCCGGCAAGATCGCCGTCGTGGCCGGCTACGGCGACGTGGGCAAGGGCTGCGCCCAGGCGCTGGTCGCGCTGCGCGCGCAGGTCTGGGTCACCGAAATCGACCCGATCTGCGCCCTGCAAGCCGCGATGGAAGGCTTCAAGGTCGTGACGATGGACGAGGCCGCCGCGCATGGCGACATCTTTGTCACCGCCACCGGCAACTACCACGTCATCACGCGTGAGCACATGAACGCCATGAAGGACCAGGCGATCGTCTGCAACATCGGCCACTTCGATAACGAAATCGACGTTGCCGGCCTGGCCGATTGCCAGTGGGAAGAGATCAAGCCGCAAGTCGATCACGTGATCTTCCCGGACGGCAAGCGCATCATCCTGCTGGCCCAGGGCCGCCTGGTGAACCTGGGTTGCGCCACCGGCCACCCGTCGTTCGTGATGTCGTCCTCGTTCGCCAACCAGACCATCGCCCAGATCGAACTGTTCACGCGCAACGAAGCCTACAAGTCGGGCGAAGTCTATGTGCTGCCCAAGCACCTGGACGAAAAGGTTGCCCGCCTGCACCTGAAGAAGCTGGGTGTGAAGCTGACGACGCTGCGCAAGGATCAGGCCGACTACATCAACGTGCCGGTCGAAGGCCCCTTCAAGCCCGAGCACTACCGTTATTGATGGGTTGAAAGCACAATAGGAAAGACCCGCGCCATGTTGGCGCGGGTTTTCCGAACCGCGGATTCCCCTGTTTTTGTCTGTCGAAGCCAGGGCCGCGGAGCGTCAATACAGGAGTTCGAACATGGTGACATTGATACTCGTCTGGATTCTGAACGCGGTGGCCCTGCTGGCTGTTGCTTACCTCTTGCCCGGCATTGCCGTGGCCAGTTTCGGGTCTGCGCTGATCGCCGCGCTGGTGCTGGGTCTGGTGAACATGCTGGTCAAGCCGGTGCTGGTGCTGCTGACGCTGCCCATCACGATCGTCACCCTTGGGCTCTTCCTTATCGTCATCAACGCCTTGTTGTTCTGGTTCGTCGGCTCCGTGCTGAAGGGCTTCCAGGTCAACGGGTTCTGGTGGGCCGTGGGCGGTGCCATTCTGTACAGCATCATCTCTGGCCTGCTTACCAAACTGATCCCCTAATGTCTGACTCGACTTCCCCTGCTTTCAGCCTGGAGTTCTTTCCGCCGCGTGACCTGGCTGGTCAGGAACGGCTGGTTCGCGCGGCCAAGCAGATGCTGGCCATCCAGCCCAAGTACGTCAGCGTGACCTTCGGCGCGGGTGGTTCCACGCGCGCCGGCACGGCCGACGCCGTGCGCACGCTGCGTAACCTGGGCTGCGATGCCGCGCCCCACCTGTCTTGCGTGGGCGCCACGCGGCAGGATCTGCGCAACATTCTGCAAACCTACAAGAACGAAGGCGTGCGGCGCGTGGTGGCGCTGCGTGGCGACCTGCCTTCGGGCATGGGCGGCGATGCGGGTGAACTGCGCTACGCCAACGAACTGGTGTCGTTCATCCGCGAGGAAACGGGCGACTGGTTCCACATTGAAGTCGCGGCCTATCCCGAAATGCACCCGCAGGCCGCCAACCCGTCGCTTGACCTGGACCATTTCGTGGCCAAGGTAAACGCGGGCGCGGATGCGGCCATCACGCAGTACTTCTTCAACGCCGACGCCTATTTCGACTTTGTCGACCGGGCCCAGGCCAAGGGCGTGAAGGTGCCGATCGTGCCGGGCATCATGCCCATCACGAACCACACCCAGCTGCTGCGTTTCTCTGAAATGTGCGGCGCCGAAGTGCCGCGCTGGATCCGCCTGCGCCTGGCCGAGTTTGGCGACGACAAGGCATCCATCCGCGCTTTTGGCGTGGATGTGGTGACCGAGTTGTGCCAGACCCTGCTGGACAACGGCGCGCCCGGACTGCACTTCTACACCTTGAACCACGCGGAAGCCCCGCTGGCGGTGTGGAAGGAACTGGCGCTGTAAGCGGTAAACGGTAAACGCTAAGCGCTAAGCGCTAAGCGGTATCCGGCAAGCAGAAGGGGGGGCAGAAATGCCCCCCTTTTTTTTAATCCGCGTACACCCCTACCTTGCGGATGACGGTGCCCCACTTGTCCACCTCGGCTTGCAGCCAGGTTTGCAAGCCTTCGGGTGTCTGCTTGGATTCCGGCACGATCTCGGCGCCCAGCTCTGCCATCTTTTGCGAGAACGCCGGGTCCTTCAGCGCCGCGCGCAACGCCGCGTTGAACTTGTTGATGGCTTCTGGCGGCGTGCCCTTGGGCGCATAGACGCCGTGCCACACCTTCACCTCAAAGCCCTTCAAGCCGCCTTCCTGTAGCGTCGGCGCGTCCGGCAGCGTCTTGATGCGGTCCAGTGTGGTGACACCGAACAGCTTGACGCGGTCGGCCTTGATCTGCGGGATGGTCTGTGTGGTCTGGTCGCACAGCACGTCTACCTGGCCGCCCAGCAGCGCCGTCATCGCGGGCGCCGTGCCGGCATAGGGCACGGTGGTGAACTGCACGCCCAGCGATTCCTGCAACAGCATGCCGCACAGCTGCGACACCGCGCCCAGGCCCGCGTTGGCCAGGTTGATCTTGTTGCCGTTTTCACGCGCGTATTTGATAAAGCCCGCCATGCCGTCGGCCGGCAAGTCCTTGCGGCCCAGCAGCGTCATGGGCACGTCCGCCACCTGGCCGACGTAAGCGAAGTCGGTCAGCGGGTTGAACGACAGCTTGCGATACAGGGCCGGGGCAGTCGCCATGCCGTTGTGGTGGATCAGGAACGTGTAGCCGTCCGGCGCCGCGCGCGCCACATGCTGCGAGGCCAGCGTGCCGCCCGCGCCGGTGCGGTTTTCAATGATGACGCTTTGCCCAAGCGTCTTGGCCATGGACGCGCCCAGGCTGCGCGCCACGACGTCCGTCGGCCCGCCAGCGGCGAACGGCACGACCAGCGAAATGGGGTGGTTGGGGTAAGCGCCTTGCGCACTGGCGGAGCCCCAGGCAAGGCAGGACAGGGCCAGTGCCGGCCAGGCGGCGCGAATAGAGGCGCGAATAGAGGCGCGAATGGTCGCGCGAAGGGAGGCGCGAACGGAGGCGCGATCGGCCACGCGAACGGCCGCGCGCGCGAAATGATGGGGCATGTCTCGCTCCTTGTGGTTTTTTGATGGACCCCAGTGTGGCCCGTCGGAACAAGGATGAGAATTCGCCGTTTTTCAAGCCAGGTTTCAGCGGGCGGAAAGGCGGGTTAACGCGGATTGCCGCTTGGCTGGCGCGGATTGCGGGTGATGTAACGGGGATTGGCGCTTGCCGCTTGCCGCCTAACTGGCCTGATCCTTGCCCGGGTCCTCTGCCAGCACTTGCGGCGCGGGATAGCTGCTGGCCGGGGGCGCATTGACGGGTTCAACACGCAGCGGCTGGTGCACGCGGCTGGGTGGCACCAGCGAACCGGGGTCGTTGGGGTTGGTCCACAGCGGGTCCGGGATTTCGGCAAAGACCTGGCGCAGGCGCTCGCCCCAGGTGCCCCGGATCATGCGGAAATACTCGTTGCGTTCGTCGATGCTGGCAAAGTGGGTCACGCGCAGCGTGTCGGTGTCGTAGACCAGCAGGTCCAGCGGCAGGCCCACTGAGATGTTTGACCGCAAGGTCGAGTCCATGGAGATCAGCGCGCACTTGGCGGCCTCGTCCAGCGACGTGTCCGGGCGCAGCACGCGGTCCAGGATGGGCTTGCCGTACTTGGCTTCGCCGATCTGGAAGTACGGGCATTCCTGGCTGGCTTCGATGAAGTTGCCGGCCGCGTAGACCTGGAACAGCCGGCAGCCTTCCGTGCCGATCTGTCCCCCGAAAATCAGGCTGACGTTGAACTCCACGCCCTGTTCCTGCAACGCGGGCGCCTCGCGGCGGTAGACCTCGCGCACCGCCGCGCCCACGCAGCGGGTGGCCTCGAACAGGTCGGGCGCGTTCCAGATGGTGTCGCCGCCTTCGTCGTGCTGGCGCGCCAGCGCATGCAGCACCGCCTGGCTGACGGCCAGGTTGCCCGAGCTCATCAGCACCATGACGCGCTCGCCCGGGCGCTCGAAGACGGTCATTTTTCGGAAGACGCTGATCTGGTCGACGCCGGCGTTCGTGCGGGAGTCAGAAAGGAAAACCAGGCCGGCATCAAGGCGGGCGGCTACGCAATAGGTCATGATCGATCATTCAAAGAAACCACGCCGCATTGTATTGCGGCGTGGGCGCGGCGGTTATTGCTGGCCGGACGTCTGCACCTGCACGCTGATCTCCATGGATTCTTCACCCCCGCCGCTGCGCACGCCGCGCACGGGCGAGGCGGAATCGTAATCCCGCGCCACGGCCAGGCGGCAATGGCTGTCGGACGCGAATTGGCGGTTGGTGACGTCGATACTGGTCCAGCCGATGTCGGGCAAAAACACGTCGGCCCAGGCGTGGCTGGCCGAGTGTTCGGTGGTGGTGTGCACGTAGCCGCTGACGTAGCGCGCGGGCACGCCCAACCCGCGCACGCAGGCCAGGAACAGGTGGGCGTGATCCTGGCAGACGCCGTGGCCCATCGCCAGCACCTGGTTGGCGGCCGTGGTCACGTCGGTGGTGCCGGGTTCGTACGCCACGCGGTCGCTGATGGCGTTGGCCAGCGCCAGGATGTCGTCCTGGGTGCCCAGGCCGTTGGGCAGCACGCCGCGCACGAAGGCCAGTATGGTGTCGTCCGCCTGGGTCAACGGCGTCTGCACGCAATAGGCGTGCACGGGCAGGCGGCTGTCTTCGCTACCTAAAAGGCCACGCGTCAGCGGCGCCACCTGCACCTGCCCGACCACACGCAGTTCGATATCGGTGTGCGGGCGGTTCAAGGTCAGCGTGTGGGTGATGTTGCCGTACGCGTCCACCTGCTTTTCCAACGCGCCGGGCGCTTCAATGTGCCACCGCAGCACGCGCTGGTGTTCGTCGTCGCGCGGGGTCATGCGCAGCGTCTGGATGCTGTAGGTAACCGGCGCCGTGTAGCGGTAGTGCGTGACGTGCGTGATGAACTGTTTCATGGGGCTGTCTCCGTGTTATGCCGACAGCGGGACCAGGAAGTCCTGGCTGATCCGGTTGCCCAAATCGTTGATGCGGTCCAGGAAATGGTCCAGGTATTGGTGCAGGCCGCTATCCAGAATGTCCTCGACGCGGCCAAATTGCAGCTCGGCGCACAGCATGCCCGCGCGGCGCTGGGTCTCGGTTGAGCGTTGGTTGGAGACGCGCGCCAGGTCTTCGGACACGGCTCGCATCGACGACAGCAGCGAGCGTGGCATGTCGGGGTGCAGGATCAGCAGCTCGGCCACGCGGTCCGGCGTGATGACGTCGCGGTACACCTTGCGGTAGATCTCCAGCCCGGACACTGAACTGAGTAGTGCCGACCAACGATAGAACTCGCTTTGCAGCGCCGCAGTGCCCGAGCCTTCGCCGCGCGCTTCCGTCGTGGCCTGGCTGCCGCGTTCGTGGAACTTCACGTCCAGCATCCGCGCGGTATTGTCCGCGCGTTCCAGGTGCATGCCGATGCGCAGGAAATACAGCGCCTCGTCTTCCAGCATCGTGCCGATCGTGACGCCCCGCGCCAGATGCGATCGGAACTTCACCCATTCAAAAAACTCACCGGGATTGCGTTCCAGCAGGCCGGTATGCAGATGCTTAAGTAATTCCAGCCAGGTGGTGTTGTAGGTTTCCCAGACCTCGGTGGTCAGGCTGCCACGCACGGCGCGCGCGTTTTCCCGGGCCGCGCGCATGCAGGAATAGATCGACGATGCGTTCTCCGGATCACGCACCATGTACTGCAACACGTCGTTGGGCGAGATGGAGGCGTACTTGGTTTGATACAGCCCTTGCAGCTCGGAGATACGCAGCACGCCCAGCCACGAGCCTTCGCGCGTTTGCGGGTCTTGCGGCAGCAGCGACATTTGCAGGTTCACGTCCAGCATGCGCGCCGTGTTTTCGGCGCGTTCAATGTAGCGGCACATCCAGAACAGGTTGTCGGCGGTTCGGCTCAGCATGTTCAGTCCTCCAGAACCCAGGTGTCTTTGGTGCCGCCGCCCTGGCTGCTGTTGACCACCAGCGAGCCTTCGGTCAGCGCCACGCGGCACAGGCCGCCGGGCACCGTGCGGATGTCCTTGCCGCACAGCACGTACGGGCGCAGGTCGATGTGGCGCGGCGCGACGCCGGATTCCACATAGGTTGGCACGGTGGACAGCGCCAGCGTGGGCTGCGCGATGTAGTTGGCCGGGTTGGCGCGCACGCGTTCCTTGAAGGCCTCGACCTCGGCGCGGCTGGCGGACGGGCCCACCAGCATGCCGTAGCCTCCGGCGCCATGCACTTCCTTGACCACCAGGTCGTGCATGTTGGCCAGCACGTGTGACAGTTCATCAGGCCGCCCGCAACGCCAGGTTGGCACGTTGGACAGGATGGGCTCTTCGCTGAGATAGAACCGGATCATGTCCGGCACGTAGAGATAGGTGGATTTGTCGTCGGCGATGCCGGTGCCGATGGCGTTGGCCAGCGTGACGCGGCCCGCGCGGTAAACGGACAGCAGGCCGGGCACGCCCAGCGCCGAATCGGCCCGGAACGACAGCGGGTCCAGAAAATCGTCGTCCAGCCGGCGGTAGATGACGTCCACCTTGCGCGGGCCTTGCGTGGTGCGCATGTAGACGGTGTTCTGTTCCACGAACAGGTCTTGCCCTTCGACCAGTTCCACGCCCATCTGCTGGGCCAGGAACGCGTGTTCGAAGTAGGCCGAGTTGTACATCCCGGGCGTCAACACCACCACGGTGGGATCGTCGCCGCCATGCGGGGCCACTTCGCGCAGGTTGTCCAGCAGCAGGTCGGGATAGTGCGCCACCGGTTCGACCTTGATGCGGCTGAACGCATCGGGCATCAGCCGCATCGACATCTTGCGGTTTTCAAGCATGTACGACACGCCCGAGGGCACGCGCAGGTTGTCTTCCAGCACATAGAATTCACCCGCACCGGCCCGCACGATATCCACGCCGGCGATGTGGCAGTAGATGTCCTCGGCCACGTCCACGTCCTGCATTTCGGGGCGGTACTGGGCGTTCAGGAATACCTGTTCGGCCGGCACGATGCCCGCGCGCACGATGTCGTGGCCGTGGTAGATGTCGTGGATGAACATGTTCAGCGCGCGCACGCGCTGCTTCAGGCCGGCTTCCAGGTGGCGCCATTCGTCGGCGGGAATGATGCGCGGGATCAGGTCGAACGGGATCAGGCGTTCGGTGCCAGCGGCGTCGCCGGCGACGGAAAACGTGATGCCGACCCGGCGAAAGCTAAGGTCGGCTTCCAGCCGGCGCACGGCCATGGCCTCGGCCGACTGCTCTTGGTGCCAGCGTTCGAACGCCTGGTATTGGGAGCGTATGCCGCCTGCGCTGTCGCGCATTTCGTCATAAGCGGCGGGACGGGATGGTCTGTCCTTCATGGCTCCTCCGATGCTGTGCCTGCTGCCGGCTTGTGGTGGCCGGCTTGCACGCGGTCAACCCGGCCGATGATTGGCCGGTCACAAACAATAAGCAACCTGCATGCCAGCTTTCGGGGACACAGGGCCCGTGAGCACAATATCCTCTGAAGGACGCAAAAACGCCATCCCCGCTGCGACCGATGGCACCGCTTTGGTGCGCGCCACCGGGCGCATCTGGTGCGTCAGTTCATGCGGAACGTATGCAAGGTGGTGCCACCGGGGCCGCCTTGTGACAGCGGCGCCTCGGGCACCCAGCCGTCTTGCGTCAGCACGGCGTCCAGCGGGAAGTCGTGGGGAGCGGCCTGGTAGTCGGCATCCAGCTCGCCGCAGCTCCAGGCGATGCCGATGGTGATGAAAGGATGTCCGCGCTCGCGCAGCGCGGCCAGGGTGCGGTCGTAGTAGCCGCCGCCGTAGCCCAGGCGGTCGCCGTGTTCCGTGTAACCCAGGGTGGGCACCAGCACCACGTCGGGCAGCACGTCCGGCCCGGCAACGGGTTCCTGGATGCCGTAGGGGCCGGCGCGCAGCTCGGCGTCGGGCGTCCAGGACAGGAAGGAAAGCGGCGCATTGCGCTCGCGCACCACGGGCAGCGCCACGCCGACGCCGTTTTCGACCCACTGCGTCAGCAGGGGGCGCAGGTCGGGCTCGTCGTCCATGGGCCAGAACGCGGCGACCGTGGCGGGGGCGGGGCGGCCGGCGCGCACAGCTTCGTCGCGGGCCACATTCAGCCAGGTGAACAGGCGCGCGCGCATCAACAAACCGCCGCGGCTGCGCTGGTCTTCAGGCATTTCGGCACGCAGTTTCCGCAATCGCGTGCGGTGCTGGACTGCGGTATCCTTTGGAGTATTTTGCGTAGTCATGCAGTGGCTGTAATGGGGGTGGACAATGAAGGCGAACGTGCTGGAATCGGGCATGCGGAATAGAGGCATGTGTACGGATATGTACACGAACATGCACGTGGACATGCACGTGGACATGCACGTGGACATGCACGTGGACATGCACGCGGACATGCACGCGGACATGCCATCGGCCATGCGGCTGTCGGGCAATGTCGTGCAGCTGTGTGGCAAGGCCTTCGTATGACGGCAAATCAGGGACGCGGCATGACACGTGCGCAGCAATCTGGACGGTATCAGAAAATCCACCGGAAATCCCCGCAAGCCAGGGACAAGCCTGACACGCCCGACACCCGCCTGGCCCTGCGCCGCTGGCTGCCGTTGCTGGCGCTGTTCACCGCCGCCTGTGCGCCGGTGGATGCGCAACAGCGCAGCGCCGCCATCAACACGCAACCCCAGCCGCCCGTGCAGTCGGCGCAATCGGCGGCACAGCCGCTGATTGCCGTTCCGCCCGCCGTGCTGGCCGGCCTGCCCCCTACCGCCGACACGCCCGCCCTGGCCGCCGTCGTGGCCGCGCGCGAAGCCATGAACCGCAAGCAGTGGTCCATCCTGGGCGCGTTGGTGCCGCAGGCCAAGTCCGACACGCTGGGCATGTACCCCGAATACTGGCTGCTGCGCTATCAGCTCTGGACGCCGCCGGCCACCGGCCGCCCCACGGCCGACCTGCAACGCTTCATCAGCAGCAATGGCGACGCCTACCTGGCCGACCGGCTGCGGGGCGACTGGCTGCTGGCCGCCGCCCGCAGTGGCGATTTCGAAACCGTGCGCAAGCTGGCGCCGGTCAAGAACAGCAACGCCCAGATCGAATGCGCCATTCTTGACGCCAAGCACATGACCGGCCAGCGCGCGACCGCCGCGCAAGCCATGTCCGCCTTCGCGCCCGGCAGCGCCTGCTGGGCCTTGTACGACCAATTGGTGGCCGACGGCATCCTGGGCTGGGAACAGCTGGAGCCGCAGTTGCGCGACGCCATCGAGGCCGACAAGACGACGGACGCGCGCAAGCTGGTGCAGTACATGTTCGAGCCGCGCGACCTGAAAACGTACGACGTCCTGATGAAGGACCCGATGAAATGGCTGACCCGCCAAGACCGCATGCCGGTGGGCCGCAACGAAAAAGAACTGGTCACCATCGCGTTGGCGCGGCTGGCGCGATCGGATGTCAGCGTGGCCGATTCCTACCTGCGCCGCGAATGGGCCAAGTCCATGTCCAAGCCCAATCTGGCCTGGGTGCGCGGGCAATACGCCCTGATGGCGGCGCTGAAGCTCGATAGCCGCGCCGACGACTGGTATCACGAAGCCGGCCACATCCGCATGACGGAATACAACGCCGGCTGGAAGGTGCGCGCCGCATTGCGCCAACCCAAGATCGACTGGAAGTGGGTGATCGAATCCATCGACGAGATGCCGCCCGCGCAGCGCAACGACACGTCTTGGGTGTACTGGAAGGCGCGCGGCCTGGCGGCCACTGGCCGCAAGGATCAAGCCAACGCCTTGTACGCCAGCATCGCCGACCGCTTCGATTTCTACGGCCAGCTGTCGGCCGAAGAGTTGGGCCGCCGCATCAATGTGCCGCCGCGCCCGGCGCCCATCAACGACCGCGAAATCGCCGAGGCCCGCGCCAACCCCGGCTTGCAGCGCGCCGTGCAGTTGTTCCGCCTGGGCTGGCGTGCCGAAGCGGTGCCGGAATGGAACTTCACGCTGCGCGGCATGAGCGACCGCCAGTTGATGGCGGCCGCCGAATTGGCCCGCGCCGAAAACATCTACGACCGCGTGGTCAACACGTCGGATCGCACCGAAAAAGAGTTCGACTTCAGCCAGCGTTTCATCGCGCCGTTTGAAGGCCGTGTCACCGCCAAGGCCAACGCCATCGCGCTGGACCCGGCATGGGTCTACGGTTTGATCCGCCAGGAATCGCGCTTCATCATGGACGCGCGTTCGCACGTGGGCGCCTCGGGTCTGATGCAACTGATGCCGGCCACGGCCAAGTGGGTGGCGGGCAAGATCGGCATGACCGATTTCACGCCCGCCAGCGTGAACGATTTCGACACCAATACCGAACTGGGCACCAACTACCTGAACATGGTGCTGCGCGACCTGAACGGGTCGCAGATGCTGGCCAGCGCGGGCTATAACGCCGGGCCGCGGCGTCCGCACAATTGGCGCTCGACGTTCTCGCATCCCGTCGAAGGCGCGATCTTTGCCGAGACCATCCCGTTCAACGAAACGCGCAATTACGTGAAGAACGTGATGTCCAACTCGGTGTATTACGCGGCAATGTTCACCGGCCAGCCGCAGTCCCTGAAAGAGCGCCTGGGCAACATCGTGCCGCTGGGCGCCGAAAGTACCTCGATTCCATGACGCAGGACCCCGCCATCAACGGCTTGCAGGTGTATATCGTGGGCGGCGCGGTGCGTGACGCGCTGCTGGGCTTGAAGCCGGGTGACCACGATTGGGTGGTGGTGGGCGCAACGCCCGAAGACATGGTGCGCCGGGGTTTCATCCCCGTCGGCGGGGATTTCCCCGTGTTCCTGCACCCGCGCACCAAAGAGGAATACGCCCTGGCGCGCACCGAGCGCAAGTCGGGCCGTGGCTACAAGGGCTTTACTTTCTACACCGGCGCCGACGTGACGCTGGAAGAAGACTTGCGGCGTCGCGACCTGACGGTCAACGCCATCGCCCAGACGCAGGACGGCACGCTTGTAGACCCGTTGGGCGGCGTGGCCGACGTGCATGCGCGCGTGTTTCGCCACGTGGGCGAAGCCTTCCAGGAAGACCCGGTTCGCATCCTGCGGCTGGGCCGCTTCGCCGCCCGCTTTGATGATTTTTCCGTGGCGCCCGAGACGATGGCGCTTTGCCGCGCGATGGTCGACGCGGGCGAGGCCGACGCGTTGGTCGCCGAACGGGTGTGGAAGGAATTGTCGCGCGGGCTGATGGCTAAAAAGCCGTCGCGCATGCTGGATGTGCTGCAAGATTCCGGCGCATTGGCGCGCGTGATGCCCGAATTGCAAGGCGTTGCCGACGTGGGTGCCGACGTGGATCGCGCGGCCGGGCTGGGGGTGTCGATGGCCGGCCGATACGCGCTGCTGTGCCGCCTGACGCCCGAGCGCGAGGCGCTGGGCCGACGCATGCGCGTGCCCACCGAATGCAACGACTATGCGCGTTTGTTGCCCGAGGTATTGCTGGGCCTGGACGCGGCTGAACAAGCCGCCAACAACAACGACGCCACCGAGGCGCAGCTGGCGCTGATGGAACGCGCCGACGCGCTGCGCAAGCCCGAGCGCTTTTTCGACCTGCTGAAAACCGCCGCCATCCTGCGCCCGGTGGACATGGGCGCCTGGCAGGCAAGGGCGGATGCGGTGCGCGGTGTGGACGCAGGCGCCATTGCGAAAGCTTGCGCGGGCGACCCGGCGCGCATCAAGGACAGTGTCCGGCAAGCAAGGCTGGACCGGCTGCGAGCCGGATAGGTCGGCGTGCCAGCGGGACGGCTTGGCCCGCCGCCACAACTTCGCCCGCCGCTACAACTTCGCCCACCGCTACAGCTTGCCCCACCGCTACAGCTTGCCCCACCGCTACAGCTTGCCCAAACGGTCACCGCGTGAAAAACCTGTCAGCGGTTCCGTGATGCCACGGCCCACGGCCAGCACCTTGAACAGCTCGCCCATTTCCGCCTCGGACAGCAGCTTTTGCACCGGCGCCACAGCCTGCGCGTATTGCTGCACATCCGACGGGTTCAACTGGCCCAGCAAATCCATCAACCCGGCGTTCATCAAGAAGCGCGCCTGCGACGTGTAGCCCAACACTTGCAGGCCGGCTTCCAGCGCCGCATCGGCCATGGCGGTGAAATCCACGTGCGCGGTAATGTCCTGCAAGCCCGGCGCGGTGAAGGGATCGCCGTGCGCGTGATGACGCAAATGGCACATCAGCGTGCCGCCCGCGCGTTGCGGGTGGTAGAACTCATTGCGCGGAAATCCGTAGTCCACCAGCAGCGCGGCGCCGCGCTCCAGCCAACTGCCCATCGCGGCAATCCAGGCTTCGCCTTGCAGATTGATTTCGGACACGTAGCCGGGCAACGCTGGCATGCGCGCGGCGACGGCTTCGGCCAAGGCAGGCGATGCGGGGCGGTCGCTCCAGACGAAGTGCTGCTGCGCGTCCAGCGCCACGCCGCGCTCCATCACGGCGCCGTCCTGGCTCCAGCAAAACAGCGATACGGGCATCGCGTCCAGCACCTCGTTGGCCAGCACGCAGCCGGCGAAGGCGTTGGGCAAGGCGTCCAACCATTGCACGCGGTCCCCGAAAGCGGCCAGGCGTTCGGCTTGGCGCGCGCGCAAGTCGGCAGACACTTCCAGGATCAGGTATTGCGTCTGGTCCAGGCCCTGCGCATCCAGCTCGCGCAGCACACCTTCGGCCAGCGCGCCCGTGCCCGCGCCAAATTCCAGTACGGCTTGTGTCTGCGTCTGACGCAGCACCTGCGTAACCTGACGGGCAACGGTGCGGGCAAACAGCGGGGTCAGTTGCGGCGCGGTGACGAAGTCGCCCGCTGGCGCCTTGGCGTCGTCGTTGCCATCGGCCAACTTGACGTTGCCGGCCGCGTAATAGCCCAACCCCGGCGCATACAACGCCTGCGCCATCCAGTGGTCAAACGGCAACCAGCCGCCATTGGCCGTAATGGCGGCGCGCAGCTGGGCGGCGGCGGCGTCGCTGTGCGCCTGGGCGGCGGGTGACAACGGGGGCAGGTTGGCGGGGGCAGGGCGTTGCATGGCGGGTTCGGGCGTAGGCATGACGGCATTTTCCCAAAAAAAGGCGTAGCCGTCCGGCTGCGGGCGGGTGTCTGGCGACGGTAATGCACAATGAACAAAAAAAAACCCCGCGACGAACGCGGGGTTTTTTACTGCGGCCTTAGCGGGGCGATTTAGCCGCGACGATCAGCCGGCTTGGCAAAGCGCTTGGCGGGGCCGCCGGGGCGCTTGTCGAATGCGGGCTTGGCGCGGAAGCCGCCTTCCGGACGGTCGCCGCCACGGAAACCGCCTTCACGGGCAGGACGATCGCCAAAGCTGGGGCGGGCGTCACGGTCAGCGCCGCGGAAACCACCTTCGCGGGGAGCACGCTCGCTGAACGGGCGGGCATCGCGCTGGGGGCGGTCACCAAAGCTGGGACGGTCGCCGCCGAAGCTGGGGCGGGCGTCACGGTCACCACCACGGAAGCCGCCTTCACGCGGGGGGCGGTCGCCGAACGGGCGATTGCCCTGGTAGCCGCCTTCGCGCTGGGGACGATCACCGAAGCTGGGACGATCGCTGAACGAACGGGCCGGGCGGTCGCCGAAGGGGCGATTGCCTTGGTAGCCGCCTTCGCGCGGGGCGCTGTCGCGGTTGCCTTGGTAACCACCTTCACGCGGCTTGAATTCGCCACGGGGTGCGCCGCCTTCACGCGGGCCGCCAAACGAACGGCCTTCGCGGTTGCCTTGGTAGCCGCCGCCTTCATGGCGCGAACCACCAAAACCGCCAGGACGCTTGCCGAACGGCTTGCCGCCACGCGGGGCGCCGCTGCCGCCGGCCGACGGGCGCGGCGTGCGCTTGGGTTCCAGACCGGCGATGGTTTCCGGCGTAATCGTTTGGCCGATGTAGTGCTCGATACGGCGAACCTTGTGGCGCTCGGAGTGCGTAGCCAGCGTGAACGCCAGGCCGCTGCGACCGGCGCGGCCGGTACGGCCGATACGGTGCACGTAGTCTTCGGCTTGCATCGGCAGGTCGAAGTTAACGGCGTGGCTGATGCCTTGCACGTCGATGCCGCGGGCGGCAACGTCGGTGGCAACCAGAATACGCAGCTGGCCGCGTTGCAGTTGCGACAGCGTACGGGTGCGCTGGCGCTGGTTCATGTCGCCGTGCAGGGCAGCGGCGGCAAAGCCTTGGTCGGCCAGGCGATCGGCCAGATCGTCAGCGCCACGCTTGGTGGACGTGAAGACGATGGCTTGATCCAGCTTGGCGTCGCGCAGCACGTGATCCAGCAATTGCATCTTGTGGCTGGCGTCGTCCGCGTACAGCAGGCTTTGCGTGATGTTGGTGTGCTTTTCCTTGGCGCCGGCCATCTCGATACGCTGCGGGTCGCGCATCATCTTCGCAGCCAGCTTGGCGATCGTGCCGTCCAGCGTGGCCGAGAACAGCAGCGTCTGACGATCTTCCGGCAGGCGGCTGACGATGGTTTCGATGTCTTCGATGAAGCCCATGTCCAGCATGCGGTCGGCTTCGTCCAGCACCAGCGTGTGCACGGTGTTCAGCTTGACGCGACCCGATTGCAGGTGATCGATCAGGCGGCCCGGCGTGGCGACCAGCACGTCAACGCGACGCGACAGGGCCTTCAGTTGGGCGCCGTAGGGCATGCCGCCCACGACGGTGGCGGTGCGCAGGTCAGCCAGCTTGCGGCCGTAGGTGGCCGTGGCTTCGGTGACTTGCAGAGCCAGTTCGCGGGTGGGGGTCAGCACCAGCACTTGCACGCCGACGCCCTTGTTGGCGGGCATCTGGGCAATACGGTGCAGGGCCGGCAGCATGAAGGCGGCGGTCTTGCCGCTGCCCGTCTGCGAGGAAACCATCAGGTCGTGACCGGCCAGCGCTTGCGGAATGGCAGCGGCTTGGACGGAGGTAGGGGTATTGAAGCCAGCTTCTTGAACGGCCGACAACAGAGCGGGTGCAAGACCCAGAGTTTCGAAAGACATTACTTTCCCTTGCCGCAGACAATGCGACGCAGTGCTTGGTCGGGCCAGGGGAGTAGGCGGCCGGATCCAGGCGACGGTTGATGGAGCATCGTGCCGACCGAATCAACCGTGCGCGTGGCGCGTTCTCTTATACAGATTGGAACGCAGGGCGAAAGGAAAGGAGGTCAGGAATCGATGATAGTTCGGCATGGGGGCCAGGCTAGCTTGCCTGGCAGACTGCAAAAAATTCCGCTAAATCAAAGCGGTAAATGCCGAACTCGTTTTGTGCAGTGCGGCGATCATAACCCGATTTCGCCTTGCAAGGGAATTATTTTTTTGTCCAGTGCCCAATCAATAGGGTTTTTCCCTTGGTTCACCAGCCACGCGTTGGTCATCTGAAAGTGCCCACAACCCAGGAACGGGACGGGCGGCCTGCGGGCGGACAGCGGGGAGGGGTGGTTCGCCATCAGCACCAGATGGCCGTTGTTGTCCGGCAGCAACAAGCGCTTGGCCTGCGCATGGGCGCCCCACAGCATGAACACCTTGGGCGAGGGGTCTTGCGCGACCAGTGCGATCAACGCATCCGTCACCGTTTCCCAGCCGCGCTTGGCGTGGGAGGCGGGCTGGCCGTCCTCCACCGTCAGGCAGGTGTTCAGCAGCAATACACCCTGTTCCGCCCACGGGCTCAGGTCATTGCTGGCGGGGATAGGGGTACCTGGGTATTCCTGGGCGATCTCGTTGAAAATGTTGCGCAGGCTGGGTGGGCGCTTGCAGTCGTCGGGCACCGAAAACGCCAGGCCTTGAGCCTGGCCGGGGCCGTGGTACGGGTCTTGCCCCAGGATCACGACGCGCACGTCCGAGGGCGCCATGCCGTGCAGCGCGCGCAGCGGCGTGGCGGGATAGACGACGGCGCCTTCGACCAGGCGCTTTTCAACATGGGCGGTGGCCCGCGCCAGGGCATCGGCCACGGCGGGGTCTTTGAAGGCCGCCGCCCAGGCGGCGGGCAGCGCGGCCGTGTGGGCGGCGAGGGCGTTGGGAGTCAGGCGGTTATCAATCGGCATGGGCGCGATTTTGGCATAGGGCCGGCCGCCGCGCCGCGCGTTTCCCTACTGCATCACCCAGCCATGGCTGACCAGGAACGACTGGCCGGTCAGGGCGGCGCTGGGGAAGGTGCACAGGAACAGCGCCGTCTGGGCGACGTCTTCGACCGTGGTGAAAACGCCATCCACCGTGTTGCCCAGCATGACTTTCTTGACCACGTCTTCTTCGCTGATGCCGAGTTCCTTGGCCTGCTCGGGGATCTGCTTTTCGACCAGCGGCGTGCGCACGAACCCCGGGCAGATGACATGCGAGCGCACGTTGTGCGCGGCGCCTTCCTTGGCCAGCACGCGCGCCAGACCCAACAGCGCATGCTTGGCGGCGACATAGGCCGATTTCAGCGGCGAGGCCTCGTGCGAGTGCACCGATCCCATGTAGATCACCACCCCGCCGCGATCGTCCTTGTACATGTGCTTGAGCGCCGCCTTGGTGGTCAGGAAGGCGCCGTCCACGTGAATGGCCTGCATCTTTTTCCAGTCGGAAAAAGCGAAGTTCTCGATGGGATTGACGATCTGGATGCCGGCGTTCGAGATCAGGATGTCGATGCTGCCGTAGGCGGCCGCCACCTTGTCGATGCCCTGGTTCACGGCGTCTTCGCTGGTGACGTCCATGGCGACACCCATCGCCTTGCCGCCGGCCTGCTCGATTTCTTTCGCGACCGCGTCCGCGCCGGCCTGGTTCAAGTCGGCAATGGCGATGGTGGCGCCCGCGCGCGCCAGGGTCAGCGCAATTTCTTTGCCGATGCCGCTGGCCGCGCCTGTGACGACGGCCACTTTTCCATTCAACTGGGACATGCTGCTACCTCCGGACAAGGATTGCCGGCCGGTGTATGCGCCCAGGGCGCGACGGCCGGCGACAGACGGCCTTGCGAATCGCCGGCCGGTGCCGCGCTGGTGATCCGCAAGGAATTGATCCGATGGTAGTCCTTCAGCTTGAGCGCCGGCTGAACGCCCGGTGCCCGCCGACTCAGCCCTGGCGCACCGGGGCGGGAGCGCCCTCGGTAGCGGGGGCGCCGCCCGAGCGCAGCAGCAGGAAACCGACCACGGCGGAAGCCAGCGACCCGGTCAGCACTCCAATCTTGGTGGCGTCGACCGTGGCCGCGTCGGTGAAAGCCAGCGCGCCGATGAACAAGCTCATGGTGAAGCCAATGCCGCACAACATTGCCACGCCGTACAGCTGCTTGAACGTGGCATGGCGCGGCAGGCTGGCCATGCCGGTCTTGATCGCCAGCCAGGCAAAGCCGAACACGCCCAGCTGTTTGCCCAGGAACAGGCCCAGCGCCACCCCCAGCGGCACGGGTTGTGCCAGGCTGGCCAGACCCATGCCCGCGAAGGACACGCCCGCATTGGCAAAGCCGAAGATCGGAACGATCAGCAGCGCGACGGGCTTATGCAGCGCATGTTCCAGGTCGTGCAGGGGCGAATGGGCTTCGGGCTTGCCCTGGTTGCGCGGACGCAGCGGGATAGTCAGCGCCAGGGCGACACCCGCCAGCGTGGCGTGCACGCCGGACTTCAGCACGAAGTACCACAGCAGGGCGCCCAGCAGCAGATAGGGCGTCAGGCGCAGCACGCCGGCGCGGTTCAGCAGGAACAGGCAGACCAGCAGCGCGCCCGCCATGGCCAGCGCAAACACCTGCAATTGGGACGTATAGAACAGCGCAATGATGACAATGGCGCCCAGGTCGTCAAGGATGGCCAGCGCGGTCAGGAAGATCTTCAGCGACGTCGGCACGCGGCTGCCCAGCAGCGCCAGGATGCCCAGCGCGAAGGCGATGTCGGTGGCGGCGGGAATGGCCCAGCCGCGCAAGGTCTCAGGCGTGCCCAGGTTGAGCGCCACGTAGATCAGGGCCGGCATCACCATGCCGCCCACCGCCGCCACGCCCGGCAGCACGATGCGGGATACCCCGCGCAACTGGCCGTCCAGGACCTCGCGCTTGATTTCCAGGCCGACCAGCAGGAAGAACACGGCCATCAGCCCGTCGTTGATCCAGTGCAGCACCGTTTCCTTGAGCACGACGGGCCCCGCCGTGAAGCCCAGCTTGGTGCCCAGCACGTCGAAGTAGACCGGTGCGGCGGGGCTGTTGGCGATGATCAAGGCGACCAGCGCGGCGGCCATCAGCACATAGCCACCCAGCGCTTCCGAGCGCAGGAATGCCTGGAGAAAAGAGGCGGGGCGATGGGACGTGGCCGGCTGAGTCAAAGAGCGTCCTTGAGTGAGGGTGGGTCGAAATAATTGCTGAATTTTACCTGAACAGGCGAGGCGATGCCGTGCGGTGAAGTCGATGCGGCACCGGCAAAGTGAGGCAACTGTAGTTCAACGTCGGCCAAATTCCACGCATTCTCAGTAATTCTTGAAAAGTGCCTGGGCAGGCATTCGGTCGGATTCGTCCTATATATCGGCCCTGCAAGAGGGGCACCCGGAAAGTAAGAATTTTCTGGGGTATTTCGCGTGCGTTCCTGGCTAGCATCGCCGGGCTTAATCCTTGCCTGTGCCCTATGCGTCTTATGCCATTTCAGCCCCCCCAGCCCCCGCAGCCTCTCCATCAGCTTTCCGTGCTGACCTACCAGCCCGCCCGCCCCGGCGCGGCTCCCCGGTTGGTCGATATCGGCAGCGCCGTCAGCGCACCCCCGTCCTCAGATGCCCATGGTCGATATCAGGTAATGCACCTGGCCCCCAGCACGCGCCTGTTGGCGTGGCACGGTGAGGGCGCCTGCTTTGACATGTCTTGCCACGGCAGCATCCAGGTGTGGGCGGGCTCCCGCCTGGCTGCCTCTGAATGCCCGCATGAATGCCGCGAGCCCGGCGTCCTGGCGCTGGCTCCGGAAGACGTGGCGTACCTGGAAGCCTATCTGCTGGTTCTAGGTCAAGCGTGGCACCGCGCCGAGTCGAAGGCCGGGTCGAACGCCGGGTCGAACGGCGATACGAACGCCGATACCCACGACGCCCGCCTGCCTCAATGACTTCCGCACCCGTTGCTACCCCGGCCGCGGATGCCGGTGGCCGACTGCGCATCTTGCATACCGAAGCCGCCACCTCATTTGGCGGGCAGGAATTCTGCGTCTACAAGGAAATGGTTGCGATGCGCGACCGGGGCCATCACCTGGAACTGCTGTGCCAGCCCGGTGCCGAACTGGGCGACCGGGCAAGCGAGGCCGGGTTCACGGTGCACCGCATCGTCATGGACGGCCCGGGCAATTTTTTGCGCGGCGTGTTCTTTGTGCGCCGGCTGCTGCGGGGCGGGCGCTTTGACGTGGTCAACACGCACAGCCGCCGCGACACCGTATTGGCCGCGTGGGGCGCCAGGCTGGCCGGCGCGCCGCTGATCGTGCGCACGCGGCATCTGGCCAAGCCCATTGGTTCGCTCTATGCCTACACCTGGCTGGCGCATCGCGTCATTGCCGTCAGCCGGTATGTGCAACAACAGTTGCTGGATGGCGGCGCGCGGCCCGGCTCGGTGGCCACCATCCATTCGCCCATCGTGCTGCCGCAAGCCGCGCAACATGCCTGCGTACGGCGCGAGCTTGGCCTGCCAGCCGACGCGTTGGTGGTTGGGTGCGTGGCGGTGATGCGCGTTGAAAAAGGCCATGCCGACCTGATCGACGCCTTCGGGCGTATTGCTTCCCGCTTTCCCGACGCGCATCTGGTGCTGGTTGGCGACGGCATGCCGCTGATGGCGCAGTTGCAAGACAAGGTGGCGGCGATGGGCCTGGACGCGCGCGTGCATTTCACGGGCAGGCGCCACGATATCGGCAACGTGTTGATGGCTTTGGACGTTTTCGCGTTGGCCACGCACCGCGAAGCGCTGGGCACCGTCTTCATCGAGGCCGCCTCCATGGGCGTGCCGGTGATCGGCACGAACGTGGGGGGCGTACCTGAAACCATGCAGGCAGGCGTGACCGGCCTGCTGGTGCCGCCTCGTGACCCGGCCGCGTTGGCGGCGGCGTTGGCCACGTTATTGGCCGACCCCGCCTTGCGCCGCCGCATGGGCCGGGCGGGCCAGACGCGGATCCGGGACCAAGGTTTGTTCTGCGCCGATCGCGCCGCCCAGCAGGTGGAAACCGTGTATGGGTCCTGGCTGGCGGAACGGGGGCGCGGCGCCCGGGCGGGGTAGCCCGGTGCCGCGTGCATCAACAGCGCATCAATGCATCAACAGCGCATTCATGGCTTCGACGACGCGGTTGCGATAGCGCGGCAGCAGCGCCTGCGTGCGCGCCTGGCGGTCCGCCCATTGCGCCGGTTCCGCGCCGGCGGCAATGCGCGGCGCGGCCCAGATCGGGTCCGGAAAATGGCGGTCGCCGCGCCACCGGGGAATCACGTGCCAATGCAGGTGGGGCACCATGTTGCCCAGCGACGCCAGGTTGATCTTGTCGGGCGCCAGCACGGCCTGCTGTGCTTCTTCCACGGCGTACACGGCGCGCATCAACAGGTCGCGCCCGTGCGTCGACAGGCTGGTCATCTCGGCCAGATGGCCGTTCCAGACCACCCGGGTGAAGCCGGGGTAGTCGGCATCGTCAACCTCGATCACGCGCAGATGCGGCCCGCGCCACAGCACCGTGCCGCCATCTTCCTGGCACAAGGGGCAGTTCGGGTCGCGCGCGCTCATGTCAGCACCTTTCGGTACTGAATGAAGCCCGAGCGGTCCGCGATGCGGTCGTACAGCTGCATGGCGGGGGCGTTGGTTTCGTGCGTCAGCCAGTACACCCGGGCGGCGTTGGCGGCGGTGGCTTCGGCATAGACATGTTCGATCAGCTTGCGGCCCGCGCCGGTGCCGCGCACGTCCGCGTCCACGTACAGGTCTTGCAGGTAGCAGTAGTCGCCCGCCGTCCAGGTGGAGCGATGGAAGATCCAGTGCACCATGCCGATGGCGCGGCCGCCGTCGAACGCCAGCGCGGCGTGCATCGGTTCGGCGGGGTCCAGCAGGCGCGCCCAGGTGTTGCGCGTCACGGCGTCGTCGATGCTGACGCGGTAAAACGCCTGATAGCCCTTCCACAGAGGCAGCCAGATGTCGAAGTCGGCGGCGCCGATGGGGCGGATTTCAGCGGTACTCATGGCGCGGGGCCTCCTACACAGATTGAATTCAGAGTTGCTCTTCCAGGGCCTGGACGATGTGTCGCAGCACCTGCACGCGAGCGTAACGCTTGTCGTTGGCCGACACCAGATGCCACGGCGCATGGGCCACGTCCGTGCGGGCCAGCATTTCGTTGGCGGCCGCCGCGTAGTCTTTCCATTTTTCCCGATTGCGCCAGTCGTCCGGCGTGATCTTGAAATTCTTGAAGGGCGATTTCTCGCGTTCCTTGAAGCGTTCCAGCTGCACGTCTTCCGTTACCGCCAACCAGAACTTCAGCACCAGCGCGCCGCTGGCCACCAGTTGCTCTTCGAAGTCATTGATTTCGCCGTAGGCGCGCCGCCATTGTGCGGGGGCGGTCAGTTTTTCCACCCGCTCGACCAGCACGCGGCCGTACCAGGACCGGTCAAAGATGGCCACGCGGCCGTGCCGGGGCAGGTGCCGCCAGAAGCGCCACAGGTACGGGCGCGACATCTCGTAGCTGGACGGCGCGGCAACCGGTGTGATGTCGAACTGACGGGCGTCCAGTGCGTGCGTGACGCGTCGGATGGCGCCGCCCTTGCCGGCGGCATCCTGGCCTTCAAAGACCAGGATCAGGGAACGATCCAGGAATTTCCGCGAACGCGCCGCGCGCGCCAGCCGGCCCTGCAACAAGCCCAGTTCGGACTCGTAATCGTCTTTGTCGATCTTGGCGTCGTAGTCCAGTTCGCCCAGGCGGTCGACAACGCGGGTCGGGCGCGCATGCGCGTGAAACGATGCCGGTATGCGCGGCGCGCCGCGTTGGCGCATGGCGGCCAGCACGGCTTCGGCCGTACGCGCCGCGCGCATGTTTTCGTCGGCGCTGGGAATGACGATCCACGGCGCGTGCCCGCTGTCGGTATGGTTCAGCACGATCTGCGCGCCATGGCGAATGCGGTCGAACCGCTTGGCGACTTTCAGGTCCACCGGGCTGACCTGCCAGGAGGTCTCGGGGCTGGCCAGCAAGCGCTGGGCGCGGTCCGTCTGCGCCTTGGCCGACAGGTGGAACCACAGTTTGACGATTTGCACGCCCTCGGCGGCCAGCATGGCTTCAAAGCGCAGGATGGCGGCGGATTGTGCCGCGATGTATTCCTGGTTGGGCTTCTTGCTGGCGGCCTCGATGATCAGGGGCGCGTACCAAGATCCGAACACGATGCCCGTCTTGCCCTTGGGCGGCAGGTCTTTCCAATACCGCCAGAACGGCGGGCGATCCAGCTCTTCGCCTTCAGGGGGGCCATACGCCAGCGTCTTGATATGGCGCGGGTCCATCCATTCGTTCAACTGGTTGATGGTGGCGCCCTTGCCCGCGCCGTCAATGCCGGCCACCACCACCAGCAAGGTTTTTTCGGCCTGTTCCAGGCGCCGGTACTGGGCGTTGAGCAGGGCGACGCGCAAGCGGGCTTCCAGCGGTTTGAACTCGTCCTTGGACAGGCTGGGGTCGGCTTTGGCTTCTGCGAACATGGGGTTCCGTCTGGTCGGCTATCGGTAAGTCCGCCGATCTTGCGGGATTCGCCCGTGCCGCGCAAGTACGGCAGGCGCGATTGACGGCGCCGCCTACAGCCCGTTGACCGGAATCTTCAGGTAGCGCACGCCGTTGTCTTCGGGCGGCGGGAAATGCCCCGCGCGGATGTTGACCTGGATGGCGGGCAGGATCAGCGTCGGCATGCCCAGCGTGGCGTCGCGCCGGGTGCGCATGGCGACGAATTCATCCTCGCTGATGCCGTCGCGCACGTGGATGTTGGACGCCCGCTGTTCGGCCACCGACGTTTGCCAGTGGGCGTCGCGGCCGGCGGGCGGGTAGTCATGGCACATGAACAGGCGCGTGCCCCCGGGCAATGCCAGCAGGCGCTGGATGGACCGGTACAGCTCGTGCGCGTCGCCACCTGGGAAATCGCAACGCGCCGTGCCCACGTCCGGCATGAACATCGTGTCGCCCACGAACGCCGCGTCGCCGATCAAATAGGCCATGTCGGCCGGCGTGTGACCCGGCACGTGGATGGCGGTGGCCGTCAGTTTACCGATCGAAAACGTTTCGCCATCGGCGAACAGGCGGCCGAATTGCGAGCCGTCCAGCTGGAATTCGGGTTCCAGGTTGAACACCTGCTTGAACACGCCTTGCACGGTACGGATGCTTTGCCCGATGGCGATCACGCCGCCCAGCTGCCGCTGCAAATAGGGGGCGGCGGACAGGTGGTCGGCGTGTGCGTGGGTTTCCAGCAGCCATTGCGTTTGCAAGCCTTGCTGGCGCACGTACTCGACGACCCGATCCGCGCCGGCCGTGCTGGTGCGTCCCGATTTCGGGTCGTAGTCCAGCACCGAATCGATGATGGCGCAGGCGCTGCCATCGTGCACGACGTACGTGACGGTGGCGGTGACGGAGTCGAAGAACGCTTGGATGTGTGGATTCATGGCCGGCCGTGGAGACAACGCATAGAGAACGTACAACAATCTATATTTTCAAATAATATTGTTCGATAGTTTATACATAAATATAATGACTGCCTGCCTCCTTTGTCACCCCCCTAGCTCATGAACTCCCCCCTGACCGACTGCGAACTCGCCGCCTTGCGCGCCTCTGCCGCCAAGGCCTGCGCGCTGCTCAAGGCATTGGCCAACGAAGACCGGCTACTGTTGCTGTGCCAGCTGGTGCAAGGTGAACGCAACGTGGGCGAACTGGAATCGCTGACGGGCATCCGCCAGCCGACGCTGTCGCAGCAGCTGGGCGTGCTGCGCGACGAAGGCCTGGTGGCGACGCGCCGCGATGGCAAGTACGTCTACTACCAGATGGCCAGCCCCGAGGTCAGCCAAGTCATGAAAACGCTATCCAGTTTGTACTGCGGCCGCGCGATGGAGTCACTCACATGAACCCGGACTGGTCTGCCTTTACTCCCGTGCCGGCCACGCTGGGCGGCCTGCTGATCGGCGCCGCTGCCGTCCTGTTGATGGCGGGTGCCGGCCGAATCGCCGGCATCAGCGGCATCGTGGGCGGCTTGCTGGGGCGGCAGCGCGACGGGAACTGGCGGCTAGCGTTCCTGCTGGGCCTGTGCGCGGCGCCGTGGTTGTACCGGCTGGGCGGCGCCTTGCCGGAAATCGTGGTCCAAGCCGGGACAACGCGCTTGATCGTGGCGGGCCTGCTGGTGGGCATCGGCACGCGCTACGCGTCGGGATGCACCAGCGGCCACGGCGTGTGCGGCCTGTCGCGAGGGTCTGTGCGGTCGCTGGTGGCCACTGCGTTGTTCATGGCGGCCGGGTTTGCGGTCGTCTATGTCGTGCGGCATGGGGCGGGGGGCTGACATGGTCGCGCTGATCGCTTTCGCGTCGGGGCTGGTCTTTGGATTGGGCTTGATCGTGTCCGGCATGGCCAACCCGGCCAAGGTGCTGGGCTTTCTGGATATTGCCGGTGACTGGGATCCGTCGCTGGCGTTCGTGATGGGCGGCGCGGTGTTGGTGACGGCGGCGGGGTTCGCGCTGTTGCGCCGGAAAAGCGCCAGCTTGTCAGGCGAGCCGCTGCGCTGGCCGACGGCCACGCGGGTGGACGCGCGGCTGGCGCTAGGCAGCCTGGCTTTTGGCGCGGGCTGGGGCCTGGCGGGTTTTTGCCCCGGCCCCGCGTTGGTGGCCGCCGCCGCGGGCGTGCCGGACGCGCTGATCTTCGTGGCCGCGATGATCGCGGGCATGGCGATCTTCTCGGTGATCGAAAAGATCCGACAGCGCTAGGCCGGCACGGCCCCGTGTCACTCGTACGTACGCACGTCGTCGATGACCTTGCCGTCGTTGGGCAGGCTGTCGGCATCCGCCCATTCCACGTCGGCACGTAGCTTGGTCACATCGCGCACGGATTCCGCGATGCGCTTGGACAGGTCTTCGCCGCGCACGCGCGATTCCACTTTCAACACCATCCGGTCCGACCCCGTGCTGCCGCTGATGACCAGCCGCGCGCGCAGGATCTCGGGATGGCGACGCGCCACGTCCGCCACTTGCGAAGGGTGTACGAACATGCCGCGCACCTTGGTCGTCTGGTCGGCCCGGCCCATCCAGCCCTTGATGCGCGTGTTGGTGCGCCCGCAAGGCGAAATGCCCGGCATGACTGCCGACAGGTCGCCGGTGCCGAAGCGCACCAGCGGATAGTCCGGGTTCAAGGTGGTGACGACGACTTCGCCGACCTCGCCGTCCGGCACCGGTTCGCCGGTGCCAGGGCGCACGATTTCCACGATGATGTCTTCGCCCAGCACCAGCCCCTGGCGCGCGGGCGTTTCAAACGCAATCATGCCCAGGTCGGCGCTGCCGTACGCCTGATAACCGTCGATGCCGCGCGCCGCCAGCCAATCCCGCAGCGACGGCGGAAACGCTTCGCCTGACACCAGCGCACGCCGCAGCGAGCCCAGCTTCACCCCCAGCTCGTCCGACTTTTCCAAGATGATTTTCAGAAAGCTGGGTGTGCCCGTGTAGCCACTGGGCGCCAGGTCCTGAATGGCGCGCACCTGTTGTTCGGTCTGGCCGGTGCCGCCCGGAAACACGGTGCAGCCCACGGCGTGCGCCGCCGTTTCCATCATGGAGCCGGCCGGCGTGAAGTGATAGGAAAAACAGTTGTAGGCCAGTTCGCCGGCGCGAAAGCCCGCTGCGTACAGCGCCCGGGCAAAACGCCAGTAGTCGGCGCGCGCGCTTTCCGGTTCGTAGATAGGGCCGGGCGACGCAAACACGCGCATCGCCTCGCCCCAGCCAATGGCCGAGAAGCCGCCGAACGCCTTGCCGGGGCTGGCGGGCGTGGCGTCGTCGTCGCGGCTGTGCTGCTGGCGTTCCAGCAGTTCGTGCTTGCGCAGCACCGGCAGCCGGGCAAGCGCCGCGCGCGACGTGATGGTGGCCGGGTCAACGCCGCGCAGCTGCTCCGCGATTGCCGGCGCGCGCGCAATGGCTCGCGAAATCGCGTCGGGCAAGGCGGCCATCAGCTCGCGCTCGCGTTGCTCGGGCGCACGGGTTTCCAGTACATCGAAAAACTCGGACATGGGATCGCACCCTCTCTTCAGGCCAGCCAGCGTTTGCGGCGGCGATAGAACTTGTTGTCGCGAAAGCTCTTGCGTTCTCCGCTGGAGATGCCCAGGTAGAACTCCTTCACGTCCTCGTTCTGGGCCAGATCCAGCGCGGCCCCGTCCATCATTACGCGTCCGTTCTCCAGGATGTAGCCGTAGTCGGCATAACGCAGCGCGATGTTGGTGTTCTGTTCCGCCAGCAGGAAGCTCACGCGTTCACGCTGGTTCAGATCGCGCACGATTTCAAAGATCTCTTCCACGATCTGCGGCGCCAGCCCCATCGAGGGCTCGTCCAGCAGGATCATGTTGGGGTTGGCCATCAGCGCGCGGCCAATGGCGGTCATCTGCTGTTCGCCGCCCGACGTGTAGCCCGACTGGCTGGCGCGGCGTTGCTTCAAGCGCGGGAAATACTGGTATACGCGTTCTAGCGCGGCGGCGGTATCGGCACGGCTCATGCTGCGGGTGTAGGCGCCCGTCAGCAGGTTTTCCTCAATGGTCAGGTGCGCGAAGCAGTGGCGGCCTTCCATCACCTGCACGACGCCGCGCTTGACCAGCTCGGCCGGCGACAGGCGTTCGATACGCTGGCCCCGGTATTGGATGTGGCCCTTGGTGACGTCGCCGCGTTCGCCCTTGAGCAGGTTCGAAATCGCGCGCAGCGTCGTGGTCTTGCCCGCGCCGTTGGCGCCCAGCAAGGCCACGATCTTGCCTTCCGGCACTTGCAGGGACACGCCCTTAAGCACCAGGATCACGTGGTTGTAGATCACCTCGATGCCGTTGACGTCCAGCAGCACGGAGGGCGCGGCGGCGGGGGCGGCAACCGGGGTTGCAGCGGAAGGTGCAGCAGTAGATGCAATGGAAGATGCAGCGGTCATGACGATTCCTGCGGCGTGGTGGCGGCCGGCATCCACAAGGACGCCGGCCGCCGGTTCACATCAGTTCTCGCAAGTGCGGGGCGTGATGTTCTTTTCCTTGGCGTACTTGGCCGCGGCGTCCTTGACCATCGGGTCCAGAATGGTCTTGTCGGCCTGGTACCAGTCGGACACCACCTTGAACTTGGCGCCGTCCCACTGCACGATGCGGGCCCAGTCGTCACCCTTGTGGTTGCTGCACGAGGTCTTGACGGGGCGCATGATCTGGCCGAAGCCCAGCTTGTCCAGCCTGTCCTGCGTCAGGTTCAGGTTTTCAAAACCCCAGCGCACCTGCTCGGGCGTCAACGCCTTGCCCTTGCCGTACTTTTCCTGCGCCGTGCGGATCGCTTCCACTTGCAGCATCGAAATCATCATGCCGCGCGTGTGGGCGATGGTGCCCAGCGTGGTCTTGCCGGTCTTGTCCGCGCCCTGGCCCTTGTCGTAGACGAACTTTTTCAGGTCGTCGTAGACCTTGTCGTGCTCGGCGCCGCTGTTGTGCACGGTGATGGCGTTGTAGCCCTTGGCCACATCGCCCAGGTCTTTGACGTCACCTTCAGAGCCGGCCCACCAGATCGCGTACATCTTGTCGCGCGGATAGCCGCTGGCCTGCGCTTCGCGGATGGCGGTGGGCGTCATGATGCCCGCGCTCCACAGCAGCACGTAGTTCGGGCGGGCCTGGCGGATCTGCAACCAGGTGGATTTCTGCTCCACGCCGGGGGCAGTCACGGGGTACAGCACCAACTCGAAGCCTTCCTTGGCCGCGCGCTTTTGCAGCAGCGGGATCGGTTCCTTGCCGTAGGGCGAGTCGTGATAGACCAGGGCAATCTTCTTGCCCTTGAGCTTGTCCATGCCGCCTTCTTTCTTGGCGATGTCCTGGATCATCACGTCGGCGGCGGTCCAGTAGGTGCCCAGCAGCGGGAAGTTCCACTCGAACACGCTGCCGTCCACCGACTGCGACAGGCCGTAGCCCATCGTTTCAACCGGCACCTTGTCGACCATGGCCTTGTCGCTGACGGCAAACGTGATGCCGGTGGACTGGGTGTCAAAGCCCGACGCGCCGGTGCCCTTGCCCTTCAGGCGTTCATAGCATTCCACGCCGCGGTCGGTGGCATAGGCGGTTTCACACTCTTCGTACGTGATCTTGACGCCGTTGACGCCGCCATCACGTTCGTTGACCAGCTTCAGGTAGTCCAGCTTGCCATCGGCCCAGGGAATGCCAAGCGGCGCGAACGACCCGGTGCGATACACCAGCAACGGAACGAACTGCTCTTCGGCCGCCATTGCCGGCGTGGCCACGGCGCCGATGGCGCCGGCTGCGGCCACCAGGGCTGCCGCCAACTTCAGGTTAAGACGCTTCATCTCCATTTACCTCCTGCGTGGTGCTTGGGTCAGTAAACCCTGGGACACCGGGATTGGCCCGGTCTTGAGCCGGGTATTCAGGATGTGGATCACGGCACTTTTGCCGCCGCGGTCCGCAGAAATCAATGCGAAATCAAATTGTCGTCAATGCGGGAACGGCCAGATGCGTAGCTTTTCCTTGCCGATGCTCCACAAGCGCGCCAGCCCGTGCGGTTCGGCAATCAGGAAGAACACGATCAGCGCGCCGAACACCATGTGTTCGATGTGCGCGGCGGTGTCCACCGACAGCGGGATGCCCAGCGCATGCGGGATGTTCGACAGCGCCACCGGCACCAGCACGATGAACGCCGCGCCGAAGAAGCTGCCGATGATCGAGCCCAGCCCGCCGATGATGACCATGAACAGCAGCTGGAACGAACGCGTCAGATCAAAGGCCAGCGGTTCCCAGGAACCCAGGTGGATGTAGCCCCACAGCGCGCCCGCCACGCCCACGATGAACGAGCTGACCGCAAACGCCGTCAGCTTGGCGTACATGGGGCGGATGCCGATGACCGACGCCGCCACGTCCATGTCGCGTATCGCCATCCATTGGCGGCCGATCGCGCCGCGCACCAGGTTCTTGGCCAGCAGGCTGAAGACCACCACCAGGATCAGCACGAACAGGTACTTTTCCATGGCCGATTGCACCGGCAGGCCGAACGCCGTCAGCGGCGGCACCGACACGTTGCCTGACGATGAATAGTTGGTGAAGAACGGGATGCGCAGGAACGCCCAGTCCACGAAGAACTGCGCGGCCAGGGTCGCCACCGCCAGGTACAGCCCGCGAATCCGCAAGCTGGGGATGCCGAAGATCACGCCGACCAGCGTGGCGAAGCAGCCGCCCAGCAAAATCTGGATGATCAGCGGCATGCCCGGAAAGCGCACGCCGAAGTTCCAGGCGGCATAGGCGCCCACCGCCATGAACGCGCCCGTGCCCAGCGATATCTGCCCGCAATAGCCGACCAGAATATTCAGCCCGACCGCCGCCAGGGACAGGATCAGAAACGGAATCAGAATGGCGCGCAGCAGGTAGTCGGACGACAGCGCCGGCACGGCGATGAACGCCACCGCCAGCAGCAGCCAGATGAAGATGCGGTCCTGACGGATCGGGAAGATCTGCTGATCCGCCCGGTACGTGGTCTTGAACTGGCCGTTTTCGCGATAGAACATGTTTTTATCCCAGTGGCCTGTGGTTTACACGCGGTCGATGATCTTCTCGCCGAACAGCCCTTGCGGACGGAACAGCAGGAATACCAGCGCCAGCACATAGGCGAACCAGATTTCGATACCGCCGCCCACGAGCGACCCCAGGTAAACCTCGGACAGCTTTTCCCCCACGCCGATGATCAGGCCGCCCAGAATGGCGCCCGGCACCGACGTCAAGCCGCCCAGGATCACCACCGGCAATGCGCGCAGCGCCGCGGTGGACAGCGTGAACTGCACGCCGAACTTCGACCCCCAGATAATCCCCGCCACCAGCGCCACCAGGCCCGCCACGCACCACACGATCACCCAGATGCGATTCAACGGAATGCCGATGGACTGCGCTGCCTGATGGTCGTCAGCCACCGCGCGCAGGGCGCGGCCGGTGGACGTGTACTGAAAGAACAGCGCCAGCGTGGCCACCAGCAGCGCCGCGATGACGGCTGCGGTCAAATCTTCAAGGTTGATCAGCAGCCCGCCTTCAAAGACTGTGTCCAGGATCATCAGCGGATCTTTCGGCATGCCCACGTTGATGGAATACACCGAGCTGCCGAACGTGATCTGGCCCAGCCCGTCCAGGAAGTAGCTGATGCCCAGCGTTGCCATCAACAGCGTGGTGGCTTCCTGGTTGACCAGGTGGCGCAGCACAAAACGTTCAATCGCAACGGCCAGCAGGAACATCACCATGGCGCTGACGATGAACGCCAGCACGTTGGCCAGGATCATGTTGTCAAAGCCCAGCCAGCGCGGTATCCATTCCGAGAAGCGCGCCATCGACAAGGCGGCCACCAGCACCATCGCGCCCTGCGCGAAGTTGAAGACGCCGGACGCCTTGAAGATCAGCACGAAGCCCAGGCCGATCAGCGCATACATCATGCCGCTCATCAGGCCGCCGAATAAGGTCTCTAGAAAAAATCCCATGTCTGTCCGCCTTAGTGCGACACGCCGAGATAGGCGCGGATGACGTCTTCGTTCGCACGGACTTCGTCCGGGCGGCCATCGCCGATCTTCTTGCCGTAGTCCAGCACCACCACGCGGTCGGAAATGTCCATGACCACGCCCATGTCGTGCTCGATCAGCACGATGGTGGTGCCGAATTCATCATTCACATCCAGGATGAAGCGGCTCATGTCCTGCTTTTCCTCGATGTTCATGCCGGCCATGGGTTCGTCCAGCAACAACAGGCGCGGCTCCATCGCAAGCGCGCGACCCAGGTCCACGCGCTTTTGCAGGCCGTAGGGCAGGCGGCCCACCGGCGTCTTGCGATACGCCTGGATCTCCAGGAAGTCGACGATGTTCTCGACGAATTCGCGGTGCTGCGTTTCTTCGCGTTCGGCCGGGCCCAGGCGGAAGGCTTGCGACAGCAGCCCGCACTTCATGCGCAGGTTGCGACCCGTCATGATGTTGTCCAGCACGCTCATGCCCTTGAACAGCGCCAGGTTCTGGAATGTGCGCGCGATGCCCATTTCAGCGGCGCGGCGCGGGTTCATCTTCGAGAAACTCTCGCCACGGAATGCAATGCCGCCTTTCTGCGGCGTGTAGACGCCGTTGATGACGTTCAGCATCGAACTCTTGCCCGCGCCGTTGGGCCCGATGATGGCGCGGATCTCGTGCTCGCGCACATTGAAGGAAATGTCCGTCAGCGCTTTCACGCCGCCGAAGGACAAGGAGATGTTCTGCATGTCCAGCATGACGTCGCCGATACGCTGGTCGCGGTCGTTGTTGCTCATGATCTCTACGCGGCTCGGGCTGTGATGGCGGGAAACGTCTTGACGGGCCAGATCTTCAGGTCGGCTGAGATCTTGCCGGTGCGTCCGTCTTCGAACTTCACTTCGGTTTCAATGAACTGCGATTGCTTGCCGCCGAACAGGGCATCGATCAGCACGCCGTATTTCTGCGCGATGAACGCGCGGCGCACCTTGCGCGTGCGGGTCAGCTCGTCGTCGTCCGGGTCCAGTTCCTTGTGCAGGATCAAAAAGCGGCTGACTTGCGACGCGCACAGTTTCGGGTCGGTGGCCAGATCGGCGTTCACTTGCTCAACGCATTCGGCGATCAGCTGGTAGACCTCTTCCTTGGCGGCCAGGTCGGTGTAGCCCGCATACGGCAGGCCCCGGCGCTCGGCCCAGTTGCCCACGGCTTCCAGGTCGATGTTGATGAAGGCGCAAACGTCGTCGCGGTTGGCGCCAAAGGCCACGGCTTCCTTGATGTGCTGGAAGAACTTGAGCTTGTTCTCGATGTATTTGGGCGCGAACAGGCTGCCGTTGGCCAGCTTGCCCACGTCTTTGGCGCGGTCGATGATCTTCAACTGGCCGTCGGTGTCCAGGTAGCCCGCGTCGCCCGTGTGGAACCAGCCGTCGGCGCTGCGCGCTTCCGCCGTGGCGTCCGGGTTGCGGTAGTACTCCTTGAACAGGCCCGGGCTCTTGACCAGGATTTCGCCGTTGTCCGCCACGCGGATTTCAACGCCGGCCACCGGCGGGCCGACGGTGTCGTCGCGCACCTTGCCGTCGGGCTGCACGCAAACGAACACGGACGTTTCCGTCGAGCCGTACAACTGCTTCAGGTTGATGCCGATGGACCGGTAGAACACGAACAGGTCCGGGCCGATGGCCTCGCCCGCCGTGTAGGCCACGCGCACGCGGCTCATGCCCAGCGCGTTGCGCAAGGGGCCGTAGATCAGCGCATTGCCCAGCGCATAGCGCAGGCGATCCCAGGCGTTGACGGATTCGCCATCCAGGATCTTGGTGCCCACGCGGCGCGCCAGCTTCATGCAGGCGCCGAACAGCTTGCGCTTGATGTAGCCCGCGTCTTCCATGCGGATCATGACATGCGTGAGCAGGCCCTCCAGCACGCGCGGCGGCGCGAAGTAATAGGTGGGGCCGATGTCGCGCATGTCGATCGACACGGTGTCCGGCGATTCGGGGTGGTTCACCGTAAAGCCCGTGACCAGCAGCTGCGTATACGAAAACATGTTCTGCCCGATCCAGGCGGGCGGTAGATACGCCAGCACGTCTTCCTGATCGGTCAGGTTTTCCATGTCGGACACGGCGCGCGCGCGGTCGATCAACGCATGGTGCGTCAGCACCACGCCCTTGGGCTTGCCGGTGGTGCCCGACGTATAGAACATGGCGGCCGGGTCGTGCGGTTGCACGGCGGCGATGGCGCGGTCAAGAAAGTCGGGATGCTGCGCCGCGTAGTCCTGGCCCAGCTTCTCCAGCTGTTCATACGACTGCAACATGGAATCGGAGTAATGGCGCAGGCCGCGCGGGTCGTCAAACACCACGTGCTGCAAGGCCGGACATTGCTCGCGCACTTCCAGCATCTTGTCGACCTGTTCCTGGTCTTCCACCACGGCCACGCTGATCTCGGCGTCTTGCAGCACGTAGACCATTTCCTGCGCGACAGCGTCTTGATAAAGCGGCACCGGAATGGCGCCCAGCGATTGCGCGGCCATCATCGCCATGTACAGGCGCGGCCGGTTCTCGCCGATGACGGCCACATGCATGCCGGGCCGGATGCCCAGCGCCGCCAGGCCGTTGGCCACATGGCGTACATGCTCGGCCACCTGGGACCACGTCAGGGTTTGCCAGATGCCCAGGTCTTTCTCTCGGATCGCGGGCCGCGACCCACGAACATTGGCATGCGCGAACAGCAGCGCTGGAAAGGTGTCCAGCGCCGCCGGCACCTGTGCGGATGCGGGCGATGAATGTGCCACGTTGTCTCCTCCGGTTTGGGCACACCGCGCCAGCGCGCCGCAGATGCGGCATTGGCGAGTAGGGGCTTGACCAGTTGGTTTTAGATTTACGGCAGGACTTAAGGTATAAGGTTGGGTTGCTACCAACTGTCACCATCGCGACATTCAAGGAACTTTTAGGGTATTCCCGATGCAGCTATCCGACTCCCTTCAACTTGCCGCGGCGTGGTTTCGCGTGCTCAACGCCGAGCAGCAATCGCGCGTCGAGCGGGACCTGTCCGTGCAGCAAGTCGTTGCCGGATCGATCATAGAGCGCAAAGGGGAACTCGCACAGGCTTGGATCGGTGTCTTGGCCGGCTTGGTGAAAGTGTCGGTGGGCAACGCGGAAGGCAAGGTCGCCTCGTTAACGGGCGTGCCCGCCGGCGGCTGGATCGGCGAAGGCTCGCTCTTGAAGCGCGAAGTCCGCAAATATGACATCGTCGCGCTGCGCGATTCCGTCGTGGCGCGGCTGCCGGCGGCAACGTTCGACTGGCTGCTGGACACCAGCATTCCGTTCAACCGTTATCTGTTGCATCAGCTGAACGAGCGCGTGGCGCAGTTCATCGGCAAGGCCGAATACGACCGGCTGCTGGACCCCGATGCGCGTGTGGCCCGCTGTCTGGCTGAACTGTTCAACCCTTTGCTGTATCCCGGCATGGGAATGCGGCTGACGATTACGCAAGAAGAAGTCGGCTATCTGGCCAGGGTGTCGCGCCAGCGTGCGAATCAGGCGCTGCGCAAGCTGGAAGAGGCGGGTCTGTTGAACGTGGAATACGGCGCGGTGCGTGTGCTGGATCTGGACGGCCTGAAACAATACGGGTCGGACCGCAGCACGGTGGAAGGCGAACACGCGACCTGAAGGCAAGGGCGGTGCGATGCTCCGAAGCCCCGCAGTCCCGCAGCCCGGCAGCACTGCAAAAAAATATTCCAAAAAATCCTTGACGTTAAATAGTGCACTATTTAATATTGCGCAATGAAATCCAAAGCGAAAGCGCCCACCAAACCCAAAAGCGCGTTCAACCCGCTGCTGCTGGACAGCCAACTGTGCTTCGCCTTGTACTCGACCTCGCTGGCGATGAACAAGGTGTACCGCAAGCTGCTGCGCGGGCTGGACCTGACGTATCCGCAGTACCTGGTGATGCTGGTGCTGTGGGAAGGTGAGGACATCACGGTGACCGATATCGGCGCCCGGCTGTTCCTGGATTCGGCCACGCTGACGCCGCTGCTCAAGCGTCTGGAAGCCGCCGGTCTGGTAACCCGCAAGCGCGCGGTGGACGACGAGCGCCAGGTGATCGTGGGGCTGACCAAGCAAGGCCGCGATCTGCGCGAGCAGGCCGAAGCCGTGCCGCATGCCGTGGCCGCCGCCGCCCAGTGCACGCTGGACGAAGCGCAAGGCATGATGAAGGCGCTGCACGCATTGCGGGAAAAGCTGGTCGACAGTATTTGAAGTGTGGAGTGATGCCTGTCATTACCCGGTCAAATAAGTAGTGCGCTATATAGTTGTGTACGATTTAAATGAATGTGAAGCATAGGTTTGCAGCAGGTTTGCAGCACGTTTGCAGCAGGTTTGCAGTGGGTTAGCAGTCCTTCAGTTTCAGTAAGTGCCGACGCGGGAAGGCCCGTCCGGCCCAGGCAGTTCAACTTTCATCCTACAAAGGAAACGCATCATGTCTATCGAAAAAGTCCTCTACCGCGCCAATGCAACCGCCACCGGTGGCCGTGAAGGCCGTGGCGTCAGCGATGACGGCAACCTGGACGTCAAGCTGACCACGCCGCGTGAACTGGGCGGCGCGGGCGCGGCCGGCACCAACCCCGAGCAATTGTTTGCCGTGGGCTATTCCGCCTGCTTCCTGGGTGCGATGAAGTTCGTTGGCGGCCGCGACAAGATCGCCATTCCGGCCGACGTGTCGGTGAACGGCATTGTGGGTATCGGCGCCATCCCGACCGGCTTCGGCATTGAAGTCGAATTGAAGATTTCCCTGCCGGGCATGGACCGCGAACAGGCCGAAAAGCTGGTGGCGGCAGCGCACATCGTTTGCCCGTACTCGAACGCCACGCGCGGCAACATCGACGTGACGTTGACCATCGTCTAAGCGCCATTGCACGCAGCCAGGCGCGCGTGGGCGCCAGCCGCCCGAACGCCGCCGGGCGGTACCAAGCGCGACGGTTCCGTGTTGATCACACGGCCCGTCGCGCTTTGCGTTGCCGGGACTAGTGCCCGCCGCCCAGGTATGCCGCCACCACCGCCGGGTCGTCCCGCAATTTGTCCGCGCTGCCGTGCACCGAGATCCTGCCGTTCTCCAGCACGTAGCCGTAGTCGGCCACCTGCAACGCGGCTGCGGCAAATTGCTCAACCAGCAGCATCGTCACGCCTTCATCCTTCAAGCGCGCGATGATGCGGAACACCTCTTCCACCAGGATCGGCGCCAGCCCCATCGAGGGTTCGTCCAGCAGCACGAGCTCCGGGTTCAGCATCACGGCGCGCGCCATGGCCAGCATTTGCTGTTCGCCGCCCGACAAGGTACCGGCCAGTTGATCGCGCCGTTCCTTCAGGCGCGGAAACAGATCCATGGCGCGGCCCAGGTCGGCTTGCACATCGCCCCTGGGGCGGCTGCCCGTCAGGCGCGGAAACGCGCCCAACAGCAGGTTGTCGGTAACCGACAGCGTGGGAAACACGCGCCGGCCTTCCGGCGAATGCGCCAGGCCCAGCCGAGCGATGCGGTGCGATTCCAGGCCATCTATGCGCTTGCCGCTCAGTGTGACCTCGCCCGCCGTGGGTCGGATCATGCCCGATAGCGCCCGCATCGTCGTGGTCTTGCCGGCGCCGTTTGAGCCGATCAGCGTCACCACCTTGGCCTGGGGCACCTCCATGCTGATGCCGTGCAGCACCTTGACCTTGCCGTAACCCGCTTCCAGATTCTTGATCGATAGCATCTTGTTGTCCTCTTGGCGTCAGGCGGGCGCACCGCCCAGATACGCCTCGATAACCTTGGCGTTGCTTTGCACTTCGTTCGGCAGGCCTTCGGCAATTTTCTGGCCGAAGTCCAGCACCGATACGGTGTCGCACACCCCCATCACCACATCCATATGGTGTTCGATGAGGATCAACGTGATGCCGTGGTCGCGCACCTTGCGGATGATGGCCAGCAGTTCGACGATGTCGGGCGCGGTAAGACCCGCCGCGGGTTCGTCCAGTAGCAGCAGCTGCGGGTCCAGCGCCAGCGCGCGCGCGATTTCCAGCAGGCGCTGCTTGCCGTAGGGCAGGTTGCGCGCCTCTTCGCTTGCCAGGGATTCCAGCCCCACGAATTCCAGCAGCGCCATGGCGCGGGCGCGGGCGCCTTGCTCTTCGCCCTTCCATTTCGGCGTGCGCAGCGCAATGCCGGCCAGGCCGGTAGTGAAAGTGTGGTGCAAGCCGACCAGCACGTTTTCCAGGGCCGTCATTTCGCCGAACAGCTGCACGTTCTGGAATGTGCGCGCGATGCCGGTGGCGGCGATATCGGCCGGTGGCAGACCCACCAGCGACTTGCCCGAGAATTCCACCGCGCCGGCGGTTGGCACATAGATGCCGGTCAGCACGTTCATCATCGTGCTCTTGCCCGACCCGTTCGGGCCGATCAGGCCGTGGATGGTGCCACGCTTGATCGTCAGGTCCACTTCGTTCAGCGCCTTCAGGCCGCCAAACTGCATCAGCACGCGCTTGGCGGACAGCAGTGTCTCGCCCTTGCCCGCCACCACGGCGTCCGGCACCGCGTCCTGTTCATTGACCAGGTCTTTTTTCACCGACAGCGCGGCGCGGCGGTTCGAGAAGAACAGGTTGCGCACAAAGCCCACGATGCCGTCGGGCAGGTAATACACCACGAACAGGATCATGGCGCCGAAGATGGTCAGGCGCCAATCGGTCACGGCTTCCAGCCAGTACGAAAAAATGGCCAGCACGATGGTGCCCACCACCGGCACGACCACGCGGCGCGGCTCGGCGCGGCCCTTGGACACGGCCACGATGCTGCCCACCGTCACCAACACGGCCACGGCCAGCGCGATCAGGCGGAAGGTGCTGATGTCGTCCAGCATCTTGGGCAGCAGCACGATGATGGATGCGCCGAGCAGCGCACCCGTGCGGCTTTTTCGCCCGCCCATGATGATGGCCAGCAGGAACAGGATGGTGAGCTCGAAGTTGTACGTGTTGGGCGAGATGTACTGTTCGGAATACGAGTACAGCGCGCCCGCCAGCCCGGCAAAGCCGGCGCTGATCACGAATGCGAACACCTTGTGCCGGTAGACCGAAACGCCCATGCAGTCGGATGCAATCGGGCTGTCGCGCAGCGCTTCGAACGAGCGGCCCAGGTGCGACTTCAGGATGCGGTGCACCACGATCAGCGACAGCACCAGCAGCGCGCCCACCAGCCAGAAGTATTCACTTTTGGTCAGGATGTGCCCGCCGATGGACGGCTTGGGGATCTTGATGCCCAACGGGCCTTCGGTCATGAAGGTCATCTCGTTGATCAGGATCTGGATGATGGTGCCGAATGCCAGCGTGACCATCGCCAGGTAAGGCCCGGTCACGCGTAGCGCCGGCAGCGCCAGCACCGCGCCGAAGGCCGCCGCGATGAGGATGGCGGCGGGCAAAATCACCCAGATGGGCATTTGCAGATGAAAGAACAGTACGCCGGCGACATACGAGCCGATGCCGAACAGGCCGGCATGGCCCAGCGACACCTGGCCGGTGTAGCCCACCACGATATCGAGCCCGAACAGCAGGATCGAATAGATCATGATCGTTTCGATCAGGTGCAGGTAGTACGTATTGGTCACGCCCAGGGGCACGGCGGCCAGGCAGGCCACGGCCACGACGGACAGCAAGAGGTGCAGGGGTTTCATCGCTTACACCTTCTTGATCGCGGTCTTGCCGAACAGGCCGGCGGGCTTGAAGGTCAGCACTAGCAGCAGCAGTACCAATCCCGGCACGTCCTTGTACCCCGTCGACAGATAAAAACCGGTGGTCGTTTCGGCAATGCCCAGGATCAGCCCGCCCACGACCACGCCCATGCCGCTGGACAGTCCGCCGATGATCGCCACGGCAAACGCCTTCAAGCCCAGCACCGCGCCCATCGTGGCGCCGGTCAGCGTCAGCGGGGCCACCAGCACGCCGGCAAACGCGGCGGTCAGCGACGACAGCGCATACGAAAACGTGATCACCATGCCGGTGTTGATGCCCATCAGGCCAGCGGCATCGCGGTCATTCGAGGTGGCCACGAAGGCTTTGCCGTAGATGGATTTACGGTTGAAGATTTCCACCAGGATCATCATGCCCAGCGCGCCGAACACCACCAGCAGTTCCATCGGCAGCACGTTGGCGCCCAGCACCTGGATGGGCGCTTCGGGCAGCGGTGACGGAAAGCGCAGGTCGTCGCGGCCCCAGATGTTCTCGGCCACGTTCTTGAAGATGATGCCCAGCGCGATGGTGGCCATGATCCAGCCAAACTCCGATCGCGTCTTGATGGCCGGCCGCACGCCGACCCGCTCGACCAGCGCGCCTTGCGCGAAGCCGAAAATGCAGACGATGGGAATCATGACCCAGTAGTTCACGCCCAGGCCGACCAGCGTCAGCCCGACCAGCGCGCCCAGCATCAGGGCTTCACCCTGGCCGAAGTTCAGCGTGCCGGATGTGGCGAAGGTGAGCTGGTATCCGAACGCAATCACGGCATAGATCATGCCTAGCGCGATACCGCTGTAGATAAGCTGTAGAAGAATCATGGTGTGTGTCTTGATGCGCTGTGTTCCGTCCCAACCCCCTTGGGCAGAACGCTGTTTTCAGGCGGCTGCATGCCCCGCGCCCGATGCGCCGGGCGCGGGCGGCGGCGGCCGGTCAGCCGCCGCCTTCCTGCTTGTTTCACACTTAGTTGGCCTTGACGACGCGGCCGCCCTTGACCTCGCCGATAACCACTTCCTTGGCCGTGATGGCGTCGTGGTTGTCGTGGGTGAACGGCTTGTTGTAGGTCATCACCACGCCTTCTACCGGCGTTTGCAGGTTTTCTAGCGCTTCGCGCACCTTGGCGCCGTCGGTGGAATTGGCCTGCTTGATGGCGGCCGCCAACAGGAAGACCGAGTCATAGCCCTGCGCCGCCGACACCGGGGAATCGATGCGGTTGTTCTTGGGCTTGAACTTGGCCAGGTAGGCGTCGATGAACGCCTTGCGCTTGGGCGAGTCGGGATCCTGGATGAAGGTTTGCGGCATGCGCGCGCCTTCGCCATTGGCGCCGGAGTTGTCGATGTAGTTGGCCATGGACAAGGTCCAGCTGCCGATGATCGGCACCTTCCAGCCCAGCTTGGTCATGCCGTTGGCGATCTGGGCCAGTTCGGGCCCGATGCCATAGGTCAGCACGGCTTCGGCGCCGGCGGCCTTGGCTTTCAACAGCTGGGCCGTCATGTCGACGTCCTTGATGTTGAACTTCTCAACCGCCACGGCCTTGATCCCCTTGGCGTTCAGGGCCTTTTCCAGATCCTCGCGACCGAGCTGGCCGTAGTTGGTGGAATCCGCCAGGATGGCGACTTTCTTGAAGCCACGGCGGGTGATCGCTTCTTCAACGATCATCGGGGCCTGGATGCTGTCATGCGCCGCATTGCGGAACACGTAGTTGTCGGGGTATTCCGGCGCCTTGAACTGGTGCGTGATCACGCTGCCCGTGGCCACGTTGTTGAAGACGGGGATCTTTGCGTCCTGGTAGAAGCGCTGCGAGGCCAGGGCCACGCCGGTGTTGATGTAGCCGACGGTGGCGGCCACTTGTTCCTTGTTGATCAATTCTTGGGCGATCTGCACGCCGCGCTCGTTCTTGGCTTCGTCGTCGCGTTCGACGGCAACCAGCTGGCGCCCCAGCACACCGCCGTTCTTGTTGATCTCTTCAATGGCCAGGCGCACGCCATCGCGCATGCTGACGCCCATGGAGGACGAACCCCCGGTGTACGGGCCGGCCACGCCGATCTTGATGGGGTCGGCGGCGTACGACGCGGCCGATGCAGCAAATGCAAGGGTTCCTGCTAGCAGCTTCAAACGAAAATCCATGGATGTCTCCGTTGTAGTAATTAGTGAACTGCGTGGAAAACCGTGTGCCGGCGCTGATCGGCGTGTTGCGTGATGCGGCGCTCTCCTGTGTTGCGTGTTGTGACTGTCTGCTTAATCGCTTACGCGAATCTGACCGCGCGGGGCTTTTCCGCGTAAATACCTAGTACGTATCTAGTGCGGGCGCACGGGGGCTGCCGGGGCGCTGCGACGCGGGGGGTGTCGTGGGGGTGGCAGGCAGACAGCGGTGCTGGCGGCATCCTAGCCAGCGGGGAATGAAGGCGTGCGGAAATTCATTCCGCTTGGGGCTGGAAATTTATTCCTGTCCGGGCTGCACGCCGCGTGGTTCCTGGGCTGCCAGTTTGCAGACCTCTTGCAGCCATAGGGAAAACGCTTGGACCACGCTGCGCGGTGCACGCGAGACCTCGGTGCAAAGGTAGTACTGCGATTCGCCGGGGATATCGATGTGGGTGACGCGCACGAGTTTGCCTTCGTCCAGCCATTCGGCCGCCAGGCTGCGGCGCGTCAGCGCCACTCCCTGGCCCGCGCGAGCAGCGGCCAGCATCATGCCCAGGTCCACCAGCCAGACGCCCCGCGACGGCTCGGGCCAGTCCAGGCCGGCCGCATCCAGCCACGGCCGCCAGGGCTCCATCGGGCAGCGCAACAGCTCGGCACGAGCCAGGTCTTCAGGGCGGTTGAACGGCCCGCGCGAGGCCAGGTAGGCGGGGGAGCACACGGCGAAGACCGGGTCGTCGGTGAGTTGGCGCGCGTGCAGCCCGGGGTACTTGCCGCTGCCGAACCGCACCCAGGCGTCCGCGTTGGGCGGCATGATGTCCAGGTACGGGATGGACAGCAGGATTTCCAATTCCACATCGGGATGTGCGGCGGTAAAGCCGGGCAGATAGGGAATCAGTACCTGGCGGGCAAACGTGGGGGTGGACACGACGCGCAGCGGTTCGGGCTTGGGTTCGCCGCGCTGATGCAGCGACGCGTCGGACAGCAGGTCCAAAGCGGTGCGGACCTGGCTGAGGTAGTCGCGCCCGGCTGCGCTGAGGGTGGCGCCCCGGCTGCTGCGGATGAACAGCGACACGTCCAGCATGGCTTCCAGGGCAGCGATGCGCTTGCCGATGGCGCTGGCGGTGACAAAAAGTTCTTCGCTGGCGCGTTCAAAAGAGCCCAGCCGCGCTGCGGCTTCAAACGCCTGGATGGCGGCCAAGGGGGGCAGCCGCACATCTTTGGAAGGGGAAGGTCCGCGCATGATCGTCTGGCGGGCCGGCCGTGCGCCCGACGAAAGAGTGGCAACGGCGCATTATAAAAGTGAAGCGCGATCGCCGCCCTTGAAGTGAAGCGCGGTCGCGGTCCCTGAAGCGAAGCGGAGTCGTCGCCTCCGCGACCCCGCTCCGTTCAGATGCCCTTGATCGCCAGGCTTCCCGCCAGACCCGCCATGACCACGGCGATGACGCCATCCAGCACGCGCCAGGCCGATGCGTTGGCGAAGAAGCGCGCGAACACGCGCGAGCCGATGCCCAGCACGGCCAGCCACAGCAGGCTGGCCGTGAAGGCGCCCGCCGCGAACGCCATGCGCGCGTCGTCAAAGCCATGCGCCAGCGAACCCACCACCACCATGTCCAGCCAGAAATGCGGGTTCAGCAGCGAAAACCCCAGCGCGCCCAGCATCGCGGCGCGGCGCGAGGGCACCACGTCGCGCGCGGCGGCAAGGCCACCCGTGGCGGTCCATGCGCGGCGTGCGGACTGCACCGCGTACCAAGACAGGAAGGCCACGCCGAACCAGAGCACGGCGGTGGTCAGCCAGGGGAACCAGGCGGTCAGCGCTTGTAGCCCGGAGACGCTGGCAAAGATGAACACCGCGTCGATCAACGCGCAAATGGCGACCACGCTGAGCAGGTGCGCGCGCATCAGCCCCTGTCGCAGGATGAACGCGCTTTGCGCGCCCACAACGGCGAACAGACCCAGCCCGGTGGCCGTTCCGCTGGCCCAGGCAGTAAGAAAGAGGGGGGATGACAACGTGGCGAACATGATGCAAATACCTGTGACTGCTACGCCTGTGGCGGCGCTTTATTAAGGGTGCTAACTGAAGAATGCCGAACGCATTGCGCAGTTTGGCAATCACGTATTTTCCCTTGTCATACCGATGAAATACAGCTAATTTTCCTTCACTAAATTAAGGAAAGCTAATCCATGAAAATCGACCATGGCAACCTGCGGGCGCTGGCCGCGGTGGTGCGCGAAGGCAGCTTTGAGCGGGCCGCGCTGTCGCTTAGCGTGACGCCCTCGGCAGTCTCGCAGCGCATCAAGGCACTGGAAGACCGCATGGGCCGCCTGCTGGTCCAGCGCACCGTGCCGGCCGCCGCTACCGCCGACGGCCAGGTGCTGGTGCAGCTGGCCGAGCAGACGGCGCTGCTGGAACACGATGCGCTGAACCGGCTGGGCGTGTCGGACGACGACGTGCCGCACGCCAGCATCCCCATCGCCGTCAACCACGACAGCCTGGAAACCTGGTTTGTCGACGCTGCCTTGCAGTTCTCGCAACGCACGCGGGCCACGCTGGACATGCTCTCTGAAGACCAGGACCACACCGCCGCGTTATTGCGCAACGGTTCGGTGCTGGGCGCCGTGACGACGCTGGCCGATCCCGTGCAAGGTTGCCGCATCCATTCGCTGGGCAGCATGCGGTATGTGGCGACCTGCACGCCGGACTTCCACAAGCGCTATTTCGCCCAGGGCGTCAACGCGCAGACGCTGGCGCAGGCGCCGGTGCTGGTCTTTAACCGCAAGGACGCGTTGCAGGCGCGCTTTGCGCACAAGATATCGGACCCGGCGCCGTGGCAGCCGCCGGTGTGGTGGGTGCCGTCCACCCGCGCGTTCGTGCAGGCCACGCTGGGCGGACTGGGGTGGACGATGAATCCACTGCCGCTTGTGCAGGAACACCTTGATGCCGGTCATCTGATGATGCTTCGCAGCCGCGCCTGGGAGGATGTGCCGCTGTATTGGCAACATTGGCGGGTAAACTCCGAGGCGATGCAAGCCTTGACCGATTCGGTTCTGTCAGCCGCCCGCAGCTTGGTCCGGCGGCGTTAACCCACCAGGAGGACACCCCTATGAACATCCGCAAGTTCGCACTCATTGCCGCCATTGGCCTGTGCACGGCCGGCTCGGCGTGGGCCAAGGACTACAAGGTTGGCCAGATCGAGGTCGACGACCTTTGGGTGCGCGCCTCGGCGCCGGGCCAGTCGAATGGGGCGGGCTACATGGACATCGACAACGATGCCAAGTCCGAGGACCGCCTGCTGTCGGTGACGTCCGACGCCGCCGAACGGGTCGAGCTGCATACCGTGCAGACCGAGAACGGCGTGTCCAAGATGCGTCAGGTGGAAGGCGGTATCGCGCTGCCCGCCGATGCCGAGGTCAAACTCAGCCCGGGCGGTTATCACGTCATGTTCATCAAGCTGCGCGCGCCCTTCAAGGACGGCGCCACCGTGCCCGCCACGCTGAAGTTTGAAAAGGCCGGGGAAGTCGCCGTGCAATTCAAGGTCAAGCCGGCGTCGCATAACCCCGGCATGAGCCACGATCACGGTGCGATGAAGCACTAAGCACGACGCCGGCCCCGCGCCCAGGTCAGTACAGGCCTTGCTGGCGCATGGCGTCGGCAACCTTGACGAAGCCGGCGATGTTGGCGCCGTCCAGGTAGTTGACGTATTCGCGTTCGCTATGGCCGTGGCGCACGCAGTTCTCGTGGATGTCGCGCATGATGGCGTGCAAGCGCGCATCCACTTCTTCGCGCGTCCATGCCAGGCGCGCGGAGTTCTGCGCCATTTCCAGGCCCGACACCGCGACGCCGCCCGCATTGGTGGCCTTGCCCGGCGCGTACAGCACGCGCGCGGCGATGAAGGCCTTGGCGGCATCCAGCGTGGCCGGCATGTTGGCGCCTTCCGCCACGCACAGCACGCCATTCTTGATCAGCGTTTGCGCATCGGCCAGTTCCAATTCGTTCTGGGTGGCGCACGGCAGCGCCACGTCGACCGGGACGTGCCACGGGCGCGTGCCGGCTTCGTATTTCAGCCCGAATTGCTGGGCATAGGTGTCCAGGCGGCCGCGCAGGTCGTTCTTGATGTGCATCAGCGCGACCAGCTTTTCGTGCGTGAAACCGGCGTCATCGACCACGGTGCCGTTCGAATCCGACACGGTCACGACCTTGGCGCCCAGCGACATGGCTTTTTCGATGGCGTATTGCGCCACGTTGCCCGAGCCCGAGACCGACACGCGCAGGCCGTCAAACGACTTGCCGACGCGCTTGAGCATTTCCTCGGCGAAGTACACGGTGCCGTAGCCGGTGGCTTCCGGGCGGATCAGGCTGCCGCCAAAGGTCAGGCCCTTGCCGGTGAAGACGCTGGCGGTCGAGTTCGACAGCTTTTTCATCATGCCGGCCATGAAGCCGACTTCGCGTGCGCCCACGCCGATATCGCCGGCCGGCACGTCGGTGTCAGGACCCAGGTGGCGATACAGCTCAATCATCAGCGCCTGGCAGAAACGCATGACTTCGGCGTCGGACTTGCCCTTGGGGTCGAAGTCGGACCCGCCCTTGCCGCCGCCCATGGGCAGGGTGGTCAGCGAATTCTTCAGCGTTTGCTCAAACGCCAGGAACTTCAGGATGGACAGGTTCACCGACGGGTGAAAGCGCATACCGCCCTTGAAGGGGCCGATGGCCGAGCTGTGCTGGATGCGAAAAGCGCGGTTGACCTGGGCCTGGCCACGGTCATCGGTCCAGCACACGCGGAACTGGATCACGCGTTCCGGCTCGACCAGGCGCTCAAGCAGGGCGTGCTCGGCGTAGTGAGGGTGCTTTTCGATGAAAGGCCACAGGCTCAGCATCACCTCCTGGACGGCTTGCATGAACTCGGGCTGCTGCGGATCGCGCGCGGCGACGCCACGCAGGAAGTCGTCCAGACTCTGCACTTTCAACTTGATCTCCTCGGGGGTGCTACGAATGGGTGCGTCTTGCGCCATGGTGGGGCGCGGTTTGCTTGTTCTGGTGCATCGACTGCACCGTCATGGTGCGCAAGTGTATGGGAAATTTGTTGCCCTGCGCAAAGGGTCGGGGTGGCGGTAGAGCGTTGAAAAGAAAGCGCTTTTTTCTGCGTATAAACAGGGACGCATGGTTAGGCGATATCGCGTTTTCGCGGTGGAATACGCGTTAAGGATCGCCCAAGCGTTGATTTCGTAGGGAATTTATATGTGTCCCCATTTTATATCGCGGTGTCGGCCAGGGCAGAAACATCGCCAAGCCCTGCAAACAAAGGGGTTTGGGGCGCGGCGGTGGGATCCCGAACACCGTACCGTGCAGCTATACGTCCCCAATTAATTTTGTCGTAAGGTACGCCGAAAACCACGGGTAGGGTCAAGCCGGCAGGGCGGGCAGGCTTGGCGCGGCCCGCCCCAACGTATTACAGCGTGGCGTCGTAATCGATCGTCAGCGGTGCGTGGTCCGAGAAACGCTCGTCCTTGTAGATCGCCACGTTGCGCGCGCGGGCGGCAATGCCCGGGGTGGCGATCTGATAGTCGATGCGCCACCCGACGTTCTTGGCCCAGGCCTGGCCGCGGTTGCTCCACCAGGTGTACTGGTCGGGCCGGTCGTCGATGGTGCGGAACACGTCCACGAAACCGCGCTTGTCGAACACGTCGGTCAGCCAGGCGCGCTCTTCGGGCAAGAAGCCCGAGTTCTTCATATTGCCCTTCCAGTTCTTCAGGTCGATTTCCTTGTGCGCGATGTTCCAGTCGCCACAGATGACGAATTCGCGGCCCGTGGTCTTGTGTTCGTGCATCAGGGCGTCGATCCAGGGGCCGAAGCGATCCAGGAACCGGTATTTGGCCTGCTGGCGTTCGTCGCCACTGGAGCCCGAGGGCAGGTAGGCGCTGATGACGGACAGGTTCTTCCAGTCGGCGCGGATGATGCGGCCTTCGGGGTCGAATTCTTCGCAGCCCAGGCCGATGTTTACGCGTTCGGCGGCATCGCGCAGGTAGATGCCCACGCCGCTGTAGCCTTTCTTGACGGCATGGTGGAAGTGGCCGGTGTAGCCGGGCGGGTGACGCAGATCTTCAGTCAGGTCCGCGTCGGCGATCTTGATTTCCTGAAGGCAAAGCACGTCAGCGGCGTGCTTTTCCATCCACGGTTGCAGGCCCTTGCGAAAGGCGGACCGGATGCCGTTGAGATTGATCGACGTGATGCGAAGCAAAGCAAAACTCCTGTAGAGCGAGCGGCCGCCACGGGCCGGAACAATGCCAGGAATTTAACCGACTGGGCGGCAGGGGCAGGGAATAGCCCCGACAACGGATAAAATGCCGGGGTTTGCCATCCACCGGACTCACTCGCATGCCCGCCGCCGCTTCCTCCTCCCCGTCTCGCCCCACTTCCTTGGAATTTGTTCGCTTCGCGCTCGACGAAGGCGTGCTGCGCTTTGGCAGCTTCAAGGTCAAGTCGGGCCGGATCAGCCCCTATTTCTTCAACGCCGGCCTGTTCAACAGTGGCCGCGCGGTGGGCAAGCTGGCGCAATTCTATGCGCAGGCGCTGCTGGATTCCGGCGTGCAGTTCGACATGCTGTTCGGCCCCGCGTACAAGGGCATTCCGTTGGCCACCGCAACGGCGGTGGCGCTGGCGGGCCACCCGGCGATGGACGGGCGTAACGACGTACCGTTCGCCTACAACCGCAAGGAAGCCAAGGACCACGGCGAAGGCGGCACGCTGGTCGGCGCGCCGCTTCAGGGCAAGGTCGTCATCATTGACGACGTGATCACGGCCGGCACTTCGGTGCGCGAATCGGTGGAGATCATCCGCAACGCGGGCGCCGAGCCGGCCGCCGTGCTGATTGCCATGGACCGCATGGAACGCGCGGGCCCCGACGACGCGCTGTCCCCGCATTCCGCCGTGCAGGACGTGGCCAAGACCTACGGCATTCCGGTGGTGGCGATTGCATCGCTGTCGGACATCATGGCCTTGCTGCAAGACGATGCCGCCTTCGCGGAAAACCGCGATGCCGTGCAGGCGTATCGCACGAAGTACGGGGTGACGTAACGCTGCTGGGATGGATGGCCGGCCGCGGCAATGCGCCGCGGCCTTTGGTAGGACTGATCCCCGTATGGGCTATCAAATCAGCCGCCCAGCTTTTCCTTGAGCAGGTCGTTCACTTGTTGCGGGTTTGCCTTGCCGCGCGCGGCCTTCATGATCTGGCCCACCAGCGAGTTAAACGCCTTTTGCTTGCCTGCCCGGTACTCTTCCACGATGGCCGGGTTGGCGGCCAGCACCTCGTCGATCATGGCGCCGATGGCGCCCGTGTCGCTGATCTGCTTCAGGCCGCGCGCGTCGATGATGGCATCCGCGTCGCCGCCGTTCTCGCCGGCCCACATGGCGCCGAAGACTTCGCGGGCGATCTTGTTGGAGATCGTGCCGTCGATGATGCGGCTGATCAACGCTGCCAGCGCGGGCGCTTGCACCGGCGATTCGGCGATGGTCTTTTCGTCCTTGTTCAAGGCGGCGGACACCTCACCCATGACCCAGTTCGCGGCCAGCTTGGCCTGGCCGGCCGGCAGCGCGTTGGCCACTGCCTGGAAGTAGGCGGCCAGATCGCGGCTGACGGTCAGTTGGGCGGCATCGTAGGCGGGCAGGCCGTATTCCGATTCGAAGCGGGCACGTTGCGCGGCCGGCAGTTCGGGCATGGCGGCGCGCACCTCGTCGACCCAGGCGCTGGAGATCACCAGCGTGGGCAGGTCGGGGTCGGGGAAGTAGCGGTAGTCGTGCGCATCTTCTTTGCTGCGCATGCTGCGCGTTTCGTCGCGGTCGGCGTCGTACAGGCGCGTTTCCTGCACCACCGTGCCACCGTCCTCGATCAGTTCGATCTGGCGGCGCGCTTCGTAGACGATGGCGCGTTCCAGGAAGCGGAACGAGTTGACGTTCTTGATCTCGGTGCGGGTGCCGAATTCCTTTTGGCCGACCGGGCGCACGGACACGTTGGCGTCGCAGCGGAACGAGCCTTCCTGCATGTTGCCGTCGCAAATGCCCAGCCACACAACCAGGCTGTGCAGCGCGCGGGCGTAGGCCACGGCCTCGGCCGCCGAGCGCATTTCGGGCTCGGTCACGATTTCCAGCAGCGGGGTGCCGGCACGGTTCAGGTCGATGCCGCTGGCGGGCGACCCATTGGCCAGCGTGAAGTCGTCGTGCAGCGATTTGCCGGCGTCTTCTTCCAGGTGGGCACGCGTCAGGTTGATAGTTTTTTCTTCTTCGCCGACGAAGAACGACAGCGAGCCACCCACCACGACGGGCAGTTCGTACTGGCTGATCTGATAGCCCTTGGGCAAGTCGGGGTAGAAGTAGTTCTTGCGCGCAAAGACCGAGCGCGGCGCGATGGTCGCGCCCACCGCCAGGCCGAAGCGGATGGCGCGTTCAGCCGCGCCCCGGTTCATGACCGGCAGGCTGCCCGGCAATGCCAGGTCGACCTCGTTGGCATGCGTGTTGGGCGCCGCGCCGAATTGCGTGCTGCTGCCCGAAAAAATCTTGGAGTCGGTGGAAAGCTGGGTGTGCGTTTCCAGGCCGATGACGATTTCCCAGTTCATTATCTGTAGTTCCAATCAGTAGAGCCGCGGCTGCGATGCCAGCGGCGCCGGGCCGCCCGAAACGCCGGCGGTCCCCTGGGGGGAGCGCGAACGTTGGGGGCGTGTGGGCATCATCACAGCGGGGACCGCTTGTGCCAGTCCGTCACTTGTTGGTAGCGGTCGGCGATGGCCAGCAGCCTGCCTTCGTCGAAGTAATTGCCGATGATCTGCAAGCCGACGGGCCGCTTGCCGTTGTCGCCGCCAAAGCCGCACGGGATCGACATGGCGGGCAAGCCGGCCAGGCTCACGCCCAGCGTGTAGACGTCGGCCAGCCAGTCGGCGGTGGGGTCATCGCGGTTGTCGCCGATGTTCTTGGCGACCGACGGCGTGACCGGGCCCATGATGACGTCGCACTGGCCGGCGTAGGCGCGCTGGAAATCCTGCGCGATCAGGCGGCGCAGGCGTTGCGCTTGCAGGTAGTAGGCGTCGTAGTAACCGTGGGACAGCACATACGTGCCGATCAGGATGCGGCGCTTGACCTCGTCGCCGAAGCCTTCGGCGCGCGAGCGGCTGATCATCTCGTTCAGGTCGCCGTACTGCTCGGTGCGGTGGCCGTAACGCACGCCGTCGTAGCGCGCCAGGTTGCTGGACGCTTCCGCCGGGGCGATGACGTAGTAGGCGGGGATGGCCAGTTCCGTGCGCGGCAGCGACACGGGCACGCGCACGGCGCCCAGCGCTTCGAACTGCGCCAGCGCGGCTTCCACCGCGGCGGCCACGTCGGCCGCAAGGCCCGCACCGAAATACTCTTCGGGCACGCCAATGCGCAAGCCCTTCAGGGGCTGGCTGCCGGCGCCGTCGAACGCGGCTTGCGCGGCGTCGAAGTCGCGGCGCACGCGGCCGGGTTCATTGACGGCGCCATCGCATTTTTCCAGGCTGGTGGCATCGCGCGGATCGAAGCCGCTGATGACGTCCAGCAGCTCAAGCAGGTCGCGGCTGCTTTGCGCCAGCGGGCCGGCCTGATCCAGGCTGGAGCCGAACGCCACCATGCCATAGCGCGACACGGTGCCATACGTGGGCTTGATGCCGCTGACGCCGCACAGCGCGGCGGGCTGGCGCACCGAACCGCCGGTGTCGGTGCCGGTGGTGGCCGCCACCAGTCGGGCGGCGACCGCGGCGGCCGAACCGCCGGACGAACCGCCCGGCACGGCCGCGTGGTCCCAGGGATTTTTCACCACGCCGTAGGCCGAGTTCTCGTTGCCGGAACCCATGGCGAATTCGTCGCAGTTGAGCTTGCCGATGGACACGGCGCCCGCCGTACCCAGGCGTTCGACCACGGTGGCGTCAAACGGGCTGATGTAGCCGTCCAGCATCTTGCTGCCGGCGGTGGTGCGCCAGCCACGGGTCACGAACGCGTCTTTGTGGGCGATGGGCACGCCGGCCAAGGGGCCGGCCGAACCCGCGGCCAATGCGGCGTCGGCGGCGCGCGCCTGGGCCAGCGTCAATTCAGCGTCAATATGTAAAAAGCAATTCAGGCCGCTGGCTGCATCGGCGGCCGCCAAGGCACTTTGCGCCAGTTCGACGGCGCTGACCTGGCGTTGGGCGAGGGCCGCGCGCAAGGCGGCGATCCCCTCGAATTGGGTATGCAAGGCGGGTTTTGTCATGGCTTAATCGAGGACTTTGGGGACCAGGAACAAGCCTTCCTGGGCGTCGGGGGCGTTGGCCAGCAGCGCCTCGCGGCGTGTTTCCGAGCTGGCCTCGGTCACGGCGTCTTCACGCAGGCGCAGCACGATGTCCTCATGGGCGGACAGGGGGTGGGCCAGCGGTTCGACGCCTTGGGTGTCGACGGACTGAAGCCGTTCGATCAAGTGGAGAATGCCGTTGAGTTCGGCCTGCGCAAGGGTGCGCTGGTCGGGAGTCAGTTCGATTCTGGCCAGCCGGGCAATGCGGGCCACATCTGTGTCATTGAGCGCCATAGGGATTGCAAAATCGATAAGCGAAGGCCGAAGGGCGGGACCGGGCAGTATGTATGCGCCGATCCCGTTACAAAGCTTGAATAGCCTGCATTTATGCGCTATTTCCGGTGAAATTATAAGTTATGATTCACGGTTTAATCGCCGTGATGACAGGCGGACCCGACCTTTTTCGGGCCAAACGCCCCATGGCATGAACCCAATTCCCCCCAGAATTTAGCTGAGCTCCCATGTTCGGATTCCTGCGCAGTTATTTTTCCAGCGATATGGCGATTGACCTCGGTACCGCCAATACGCTGATTTACGTCCGCGGCAAGGGCATCGTGCTCGATGAGCCCTCCGTGGTCGCAATCCGTCATGAAGGCGGGCCTCACGGCAAAAAGATCATCCAGGCCGTCGGCCACGAAGCCAAGCAGATGCTCGGCCGAGTTCCCGGCAATATTGAGGCCATCCGGCCCATGAAGGACGGCGTTATCGCCGACTTCACGGTCACCGAACAGATGCTCAAACAGTTTATTCGCATGGTGCACCCCCGCAACATGCTGGCTCCCAGCCCGCGGATCATCGTCTGCGTGCCTTGCGGTTCCACCCAAGTCGAACGTCGCGCCATCCGTGAATCGGCGTTGGGCGCGGGCGCCTCGCACGTCTTCCTGATCGAAGAACCCATGGCCGCGGCTATCGGCGCCGGCCTGGCCGTGTCCGACGCCAGCGGCTCCATGGTCGTCGACATCGGCGGCGGCACCACCGAGGTGGCAGTCATCTCGCTGGGCGGCATGGTCTACAAGGGTTCGGTGCGCGTGGGCGGCGACAAGTTCGACGAAGCCATCGTCAACTACATCCGCCGCAACTACGGCATGCTGATCGGCGAACCCACCGCTGAACTGATCAAGAAGGAAATCGGCTCGGCATTCCCGGGTTCCGAAGTCCGCGAAATCGAAGTCAAGGGCCGCAATCTGGCCGAAGGTGTGCCGCGCAGCTTCACGGTCTCGTCCAACGAGATCCTGGAATCGCTGACCGACCCGCTGAACCAGATCGTGTCCGCGGTGAAAATCGCGCTTGAGCAGACCCCGCCGGAACTGGGCGCCGACATCACCGACAAGGGCATCGCCCTGACCGGTGGCGGCGCGCTGTTGCGCGACCTGGATCGCCTGCTCCAGGAAGAAACCGGCTTGCCCGTCGTGGTGGCCGATGATCCCCTGACCTGCGTCGTGCGCGGTTGCGGCGAAGCGCTGGAACACCTTGAGAAACTGGGCGCCATCTTCATCAACGATTAATACCGCCCGCCAGCCCGGAGCCCCGCTTTTTTTCGGCTCCGGCCGCTGCGGGGGCTTCGGACGCGGGCGCCCGGGCTGAGATTCATGCAACGACAAGGGACCCCCCCTTTATTCAGGCGCGGCCCACCCGCGGAGGTGCGGCTGGTCGTTCTGGTCGTCCTGGCGTTGGCCCTGATCATCATCGATTCGCAATGGCGCATGCTTGAACCGGCGCGCCGTACGATCGCCGTGGCGCTTTACCCCTTCCAGCGCGCCGTCATGGCGCCGCGTGACCTGGTGCAACAGGTCAACGAATGGGTCAACGCGGCCAATCTTATCCGCAGTGAAAACGAAGCCTTGCAGCGCCAGCGCATCGAGCTGGCCCAGGTGGCGTCGCACGCCGCCCAGCTGGCGGCCGAAAACGCCCAGCTGCGCCGCCTGCTTGGCGTGACCGATACCGTGGCGCAATCGGCCGTGGTGGTCGAAGTCATGTACGAACCCACCAATGCCTTCACGCAGCGGCTGGTGTTCAACAAGGGCAGCAAGGCCGGCCTGGCGCCGGGCATGCCGGTGATCGACGAAGGCGGCGTGGTCGGCCAGATCGTGCGCGTGACGCCGATGACGGCCGAGGCCGCGTTGGTCACCGACGAGCAGGTGTCGATCCCCGTGCAACTGCTGCGCAACGGCTTGCGGCTGATTGCATTCGGCGGCAATTCTCCCGGCAAGATGGAAGTTCGTTACCTTGCCGCCAATGCCGACATCAAGGAAGGCGATACTATCGTCACCAGCGGCGTGGGCGGCCTGTTCCCCGCCGGACTACCCGTGGCCAAAGTGACCTCGGTCGAACGCGACACCGCCTCCGGTTTCGCTCGAGCCGTGTGTGAGCCGCTGGCCCATCCCGAACGCTATCGCCACTTCCTGGTCTTGCAGGTGGATGTGGCGCGCGCCGAGTCCAACCGTCAGGAGGTCGATTCCGGTGGATCGGACTAATTCTTCGCAACCCAGGCGCCGCCTGGGTACGCCCAGCAACGTGCACCCCGACCGGCTGTCCGGTCCCGCGCACGGTGTGTTTGTGTGGGGCACGGTGCTGCTGGTGTGGCTGGTGTCGTTGCTGCCCTGGCGCCTGTGGCAGGGCGCGCCGGACGTGCTGCTGCTGATCATCGCTTTCTGGTGCGTGCATGAGCCGCGCCGCGTCGGCCTGTTCACGGCGTTTTTCTTCGGCTTGCTGATGGACGTGCACGACGCCGGCATGCTGGGCGAACACGCGTTGTCCTACACCCTGGTCGCCTATGGCGCCGTGGTGCTGCATCGCCGCCTGCAACGGTTCGACCTCTGGAGCCAGGCGATGCACATGCTGCCTGTGTTCTTCGTGGCGCGTTTCCTGACGCAGATCATCCATGCCTGGGTCGCGGGCAAGTGGCCGGGTTGGGATTGGTGCATCAGCGTGGCCATCACGGCCGCCCTGTGGCCGTTGGCGGGTTGGGTTTTGCACCTGCCGCAGCGCGGTGCCGACGACGCCGAATCTTCCTCCGCCTGATGGCGGCGTCGCGTCATGTTTGAATTCAAGAAAACCGGCCAGCAGCAAAAGCAGCGCTTCCGCCTGCGCGCGTGGGTGGGCGGCGTGTTTGCGCTGCTGTGCTTTGGCGTGCTGGTGGGCCGGTTCTGGTATTTGCAGGTGGATCGCTACGAAGGTCTGTCCGAACGCGCCGATCGCAACCGTATCGCCGTGGTGCCGATTCCGCCGCGGCGCGGCGAGATCCTGGACCGCAACGGCGAAGTGCTGGCGCGCAACTACCGCACCTACACACTGGAAGTCGTGCCGGCCCACGCGGGCAACATGAACGAATTGTTCGAACGGCTGACCGAAGTGGTCTACATCAGCCCGACCGACCAGCGCCGCTTCAAGCGCCGCGCCGCCGAGTCCAGCCGCTACGCCAGCCTGCAATTGCGCAACAACCTGAACGAAACGGAAGCCGCGTGGTTCGCCGCGCACGCCTTCCAGTTTCCGGGCGTCGAGCTGCGCGCGCGCTGGGTGCGCGAATATCCGCAAGGCGTGTCGGCCGCGCACGTGGTGGGCTACATCGGCCGCATTGCCGAAGGCGACAACGAAGAGCTGGAACGCGCCGGGCAACTGGGCAACTATCGCGGCACCGATGTCATCGGCAAGAAGGGCATCGAGAAAACCTGGGAAGAGCAGCTGCATGGCCGCACCGGGCTTGAAGAAGTCGAAGTGACGGCGGGCGGGCGGCCCATGCGCACACTGCGGCGCATCGACCCGGTGCCCGGGTCCGACATCATGCTGTCCATCGACCTGGGCCTGCAAAAGGTGGCCGAGGAAGCGTTCGAAGGGCAGCGCGGCGCGCTGGTGGCCATCGACCCCGACACGGGCGAAGTGCTGGCCTTTGTGTCGCAGCCCTCGTTTGACCCGAACCTGTTCGTGGACGGCATCGACGTCGACAACTGGCGTATGCTGAACGAATCGCCCGACCACCCGCTGATCAACCGCCCGCTTTACGGCACCTACCCCATCGGGTCGACCTACAAGCCCTTCGTGGCCCTGGCCGCACTGGAACTGGGCAAGCGCCGCGCCACGGACCGCATCTCGGACCCTGGCTACTACGAATTCGGCGGACAGAAATTCCGCAACGCGGGGGGCGCGGCCTACGGCATGACCGACATGCACAAGGCCATCGTGGTGTCGTCCGACACGTATTTCTATTCGCTGGGCCCCGAGATCGGCGTGAACGCGCTGCACGACTTCACCAAGCAGTTCGGCTTTGGCCAGATCACCGGCATCGACCTGGAAGGCGAAAAACGCGGCGTGCTGCCGTCCACCGACTGGAAGCGCGCGGCCTACAAAGACAAGGACCGCCAGCGCTGGTACGCGGGCGAAACCATTTCGGTTGCCGTGGGCCAGGGCTACAACGCGTTCACCTTGCTGCAACTGGCGCAGGGTACGTCCACCTTGGCCAACAACGGGTTGTTCCGTCGCCCGCACCTGGTGCACGCCGTGCGCGACCCGCGCAGCGGTGTGGCCAAACCCACCGAGTCCACGCCCGACTACCGCATTCCGCTCAAGCAGGCCAATGTGGATGTCATCAAGAATGCCATGGCGGACGTGGTGCGGGCGGGCACCGCGCGCCGCGCGTTTGCCAATGCGCCATACCAAGCGGCCGGCAAGACGGGCACCGCGCAGGTGTTCAGCCTGCGTGGCGGCCATTACCGCGCCAGTGCCATCGACGAACGCCTGCGCGATCACGCGCTGTTCATGGGCTTCGCCCCACTGGAACACCCGCGCATCGCCCTGTCGCTGATCGTCGAGAACGCCGGCTGGGGCGCCAGCGTGGCCGCGCCCGTCGCGCGCAAGGTGTTCGATTATTGGCTGGCCAAGGACCGCCAGGACAAGATCGTGCGCCCGGAACGCGCCGACCCCCTGGCCTCGGTCGAAACCATTACCTCTGACGTGGTGCGCCAACAATGAAGCGCCTGGGCCTTATCCTGCTACGCGTCTTCACGGCGTTCGACTGGCCGCTGCTGGCCATCCTGATGATGTTCGCGGCGCTGGGCCTGACCGTCATGCATTCCGCCGTGGGCGGCACGGACTGGCGGTTCGCCGAACAGTCCCGCAACTTCATCATTGCGTTCTTCGCCATGTGGATCATGGCGCTGATTCCCCCCAAGTGGCTGATGAAGCTGGCGCTGCCCTTCTACGTCGTGGGCGTGGTGCTGCTGCTGGGCGTGGAGTTCTTTGGTGAAACCAGCAAGGGCGCGACCCGCTGGCTGAACCTGGGCGTGACCCGCATCCAGCCGTCCGAGATGATGAAGATTGCGGTGCCGATGATGCTGGCCTGGTATTTCCAGCGCCATGAAGGCGCCGTGCGCATCCGCGACTTTCTGGCCGCCGCCGCGATGCTGGCCGCGCCTTTCGCGTTGATCGTGCTGCAACCCGACCTGGGCACGGCGCTGCTGGTGTTTGGCGCCGGTTTCTTCGTGATCTATTTCGCGGGGCTGTCGTTCAAGCTGCTGGTGCCGGTGATGCTGGCCGGCATCATCGCCATTGGCACGCTGGTGTATTACGAAGACCAGTTGTGCGAGCCGGACGTAAGCTGGGTGGTGCTGCACGATTATCAAAAGCACCGCGTCTGCACGCTGCTCAATCCCAGCTCGGACCCCTTGGGCAAGGGCTTTCACACCATTCAGTCCATGATCGCGGTGGGCTCGGGCGGCGTGTATGGCAAGGGCTACATGAAGGGCACGCAGACCCACCTGGACTTCATTCCCGAGCGCACCACCGACTTCATCTTCGCCGTCTACGCCGAGGAATTCGGCCTGTACGGCGGCATCGCCATCCTGGTGCTGTACGGCCTGATGATGGCGCGCGGGCTGACCATCGCGTCCCGCGCGGCCTCGCAGTTCGGGCGGCTGCTGTCAGGCGCGCTGACGATGATGCTGTTTATCTATGTGTTCGTGAACGTCGGAATGGTCACGGGTATCTTGCCCGTGGTGGGTGTGCCCCTGCCGTTCATGAGTTACGGCGGGACGGCGTTGTTCACCATGGGCATCGCTTTCGGCATCATGATGAGCATCAGCCGCCACCGCTCCGTAAAAGCCTGACGCCCCGATAGCGGGGCGTCAGAGGCGCGGTCGTGCTTGCGGCAACGCGCCTGTCCCGTTCAGCCAGGCAATGCGTCCGGCACACCCAGTTCAATGGCCAGCGTCGTCAGCCCGTCCCAGATGCGGCTGTCGAACTCGATTGAATCCGCATTGACAGCGCGGTTGCGGGCTTCGTACTCGCCCGGATACTGCACGCTTTCCACGCCGGGTTGCGGCTTGCAGGCGTGCAGGTAGTCGATGAACGCGCCGACTTCCATCGACCGCCAATCCGTATTGAAATCCACCTGCGGGTCCAGCAGTAGCGCAAACATATTGTTCGTCGCCACGCCAATGCGCGGGTGCTGCGGCTGGATCGTGCCGCCGCCGGACAACACGCCCGCCAGCAACTCGGCCACCAGGCCCAGCGCATAACCCTTGTGGCCGCCAAAGGGCAGCAGGGCGCCCGGCGGGTCGGCGAACAGCGCATTGGGGTCCGTCGTGGGGTTGCCCTGGGCATCGATCAACGACCCCGGCGGGGCCTTTTCGCCCTTGGCCGCCAGCACGCGCGCCCGGTTCACGGCGATTGAACTGGTCGCCATGTCCACGATGAACGGCGGCCGGCCACCGGGTAGCGGCCCGGCAAAGCACAGCGGATTGGTCGTCAGGCACGCCTGCGCGCCGCCGAACGGCGCCACGGTGGGCGAGCGGTTGATCACGTTGGTGAAGGCCAGCAGGATCAAGCCCTTGGCCGCAACCATTTCCCCAAAGTGGCCCATGCGGCCCAGGTGGTGGCTGTGGCGTAGCGTCACGATGCACTGCCCGTGTTCCTGCGTGCGTTCGATGGCCTTTTCGATGACGGCCTTGCCCACGTACTGGCCCAGGCCGTGGTGGCCGTCGTAGGCCAGCATGGCGCCACGGTCATTGATCAGTTCAGGCCGGCCGTCTGCCTGCGCCAGCCCTTCGGACAGGACGCGGCGGTAGTTCGTCAGGATGGACAGGCCGTGGCTGGTGTAGCCGACGCGGTCGGACTCCACCAGGTGTTCGGCCACGTCGCGCGCGATATCTTCCGGCACGCCTTGCGCCATCAGTACGCGGCGGCCGTATTCGTTGGCTTGGGCTAAAGAGAGTTTCATGATGCGTTCTCCTTACAGCCAGCCGAGCCAGCGCCAGTAGGTCATGCCCATCAGCAGCATCAGCAGGTAACCCACGATGGTGACGATGATGCCGACCTTGGCGAACTGCTTGGCGTTGAAGGTTTCCGTACCCAGGCACACCATGTTTTGCGGCGCGTTGATCGGCAGGATGAAGCCATAGCTGACGACAAAGCCCAGCAGCATGGTCATGCCCAGCCGGCTGAATTCGCCGGGCAGCGTGGCCAGCACCGAGATCAGGATGGGCAGCATGGCCGACGTCAGCGCGGTGGCGCTGGCAAAGCCCAGGTGGATGACGATCAGGAACGCGGCCAGCACGGCGAAGATGGCCAGCGGACCCAGGTGATCCAGCCCGGTGTGCGCCACGACCTGGTTGCCCAGCCATTGGCCGGCTTGCGTCGTCAACAGGGCGGTGCCCAGGCTGATGCCCACGCCGAACACAATCACGGTGCCCCATGGGATACGCGACTGCACGTCCTTCCATGTCATCACGCCAAAGCGCGGCAGCATCAAGAGAACCAGGCCGAAGTAGGTGGTCGACGTGGTGTCGAACTTGTGCAGCTTGCCTTCGGTCGACCAGAACAGCAGCAGCATGATCGACACGGCCATCAGGCGCTTTTGCGCGCCGGTCATCGGGCCCAGTTCAATCAGCGACTTTTCGACGGCTTCCTTGCCCCCGGCGATGCTGTCGCTTTCCGGCGGCAGCAGCTTGAGCACCACCACGATCAGCACGGCCGACATGATCAGCGACCACGGTGCGCCCGCGATCAGCCAGTCCGACCACGCCACGCGTTCGCCCAGCATCTTTTCCATGAAGCCGACCGTCAGCAGGTTTTGCGCGGCGGCGGTCTGGATGCCCACGTTCCAGATGCTGGTGGCCTGCGCCACGATGATCATGATGCCGGCGGCGATGTTGGACCGCTTGTCCACGCCGAACGCGGCGATGACGCCCATCATGATCGGCACCACGGCGGCGCTGCGCGCGGTGGCGCTGGGCACCACCAGGCTCAGCACGATCGTCACGGCGATACATCCGATCAGGATGCGGCGCGTGCTGGTGCCCACCCTCGACAGCGTGACCAGCGCAATGCGCCGGTCCAGCCCGGTGAAGGTCATGGCGGCGGCAATGAACAGGGCGCCGGTCACCAGCGCCAGCGCCGAGTTCGCGAAGCCCGTCAGCGCCATGCTGATGGCGGCCGAGGTGCCGTACAGCACGTTCGGGTCTTTGATTGTCGGAGCCGTGCCCAACAGGAAAGCCATCAGCGTCGTGATCATGATCGCGCTGGCTTCGTAAGACACGGCTTCGGTAATCCAGACCACCACGGCGAATGCCAGGATTGCCAGCATGCGGTGTCCCGCGACCGGCAGGTCGGCGGGCAGGGGCATCAGCAACACCCCGATCATCACCACGAAACCGGCGATTAGTCCGATGGGAATTTTTGCTTTTTGGGGTGCCTGTGAGGCAGGGACGGCGGCTGGCGCGGTCATATCCATCTCCGGTTGAGGTCAAACCGTCGACACACTCCCCGCGAGCACGGGTTTGTTCAATTCGATGTGTCGACGCTACAGGACGATCGTGACGGCATTGAGGAAAACCCGCATTGATATGGATCAAGCCGATGAAGATTTCGGCTTGAGAAAACCCACCTGGCGCATTATGCTCGCGCGCCCTGTTGCGCCGCAAGCACGGTGCGGCCGACCAAGCCGGCAATCAACCCAGCGCCAGCCGCAGTTGTTCGTCCAGATGCAGCGTGGGCGCCACCCGCCAACCGCTCTGGGCGTAGCGCAGCCAGCGGCCCAGCACCAGATGCGTCAGCAGGCTGGCGTGCGCTGCTACGTTGGCGTCCGCGGGCAGCCCGCCGTCGGTGATCGCGATGCGCAGCGACTGCTTCAGCGACGTTTCGATGCGGTCATTGATATGGTTGATGCGCTCTTGCAGCCGGTTGTCTTCCGTGACCAGCGCGTCGCCGGTCAGCACCCGCGTCATGCCCTTGTTGCGTTCGGAGAACGTCAGCAGCATGGCAACGGTCTTGTGCGCCTGGGGCACGCCGTAGGGTTCCACGGTGGCAATCTGGTTGACCAGCGTGAAGATGCTGGTCTCGATGAATTCGATCAGCCCTTCGAACATCTGCGCCTTGCTGGCAAAGTGCCGGTACAAGGCGGCCTCGGACACTTGCAGACGCGCGGCCAGCGCAGCCGTGGTGATGCGGGAAGCGTGCGGCTGCTCCAGCATTTCGGCCAGGGTCTGCAGAATCTGGGTCTTGCGCTCGCCGGGTTTGCTCGCCATGGAAGGGACTGCTCTCGCGCAGGCTTGACGGTGAAGGGGGAGGGAGGAGCGCGCCGCTATCCCCGCAGGGGACGCCGGCGTAACAACAAATCACTGACGGAGTTTACCCGCAAGTCGACATAGGGCGGACGATGCGAACGACCGCGCGAGAAGGGCGTGCCAGGGTGATACACGTGCACGGTGCGCACGCCGACGCGGCGCGCGCCGCGCAGGTTGGCCAGCGTGTCTTCGACCAGCACGGCACGGTGGGCGGGTACGCCTTCGCGGGCCAGCACATAACGTAGCAGCGCTGGCGACGGCTTGGGGCGGAATTCGCCATGCAGCCGCATATGTTCAATGGCCCACAGGCTGTCGAACTGCCGCAGGATGCCCAGGCGTTGCAGTACGGAGCGGGCGTAGCGCAGCGGCGCGTTGGTCAGCAGCACCTTACGGCCGGGCAGCTGGCGCAGCTTGTAGGCCAGCGCCTTTTCGCCGCGCACCAGCGGGTTGACGTCAAAGTCGTGGCTGCGGTGCAGGAAGTCGTGCGGGTTGACGCCGTGGTGGCGGACCATGCCGATCATCGTGGCGCCGTAACGCTGCCAATACTTGCGGCGCAAGTCGTTGGCAGTGTCGACGTCCACGTTCAGCGCCTCGGCCACCGCCATGGTCATGCCCAGATCGATCTTCGGGAAGATGGCGTGCGAGGTGTCGTGAAGCGTGTTGTCCAGGTCAAACAGCCACAGGCGTTCGGAAACGCCCGTGGCCATGCGGCGCGAGCGGCGCATACGCACCGCCGGCCGTAACAGCAGACGTTGAGCTCGCATCAATGCGAGCTGATCATCGTGCCCACGCCTTGGTCGGTCAGGATTTCAAGCAGCAGGCAGTGCGGCACGCGGCCGTCGACGATGTGAACGGAATTCACGCCGTTCTTGGCGGCATCCAGCGCCGACGATATCTTGGGCAGCATGCCGCCCGAGATGGTGCCGTCGGCGAAGAGTTCGTCGATGGTCTGGGCCGACAGGCTGCGCAGCAGCTTGCCCGCCTTGTCCAGCACGCCCGGGGTGTTGGTCAGCATCAACAGCTTTTCGGCGCCCAGCACTTCGGCCATCTTGCCGGCGACGACGTCGGCGTTGATGTTGTAGGCGGTGCCGTCTTCGCCATAGCCGATGGGCGAGATCACGGGAATGAACTGGTCGTCTTGCAGGGCCTTGACCACGGCGGGCTCAACCAGCGTGATGTCGCCCACGAAGCCGATGTCGATGGGTTCGGCGGGGTTGTCCTTGTTGGCCATCAGCTTTTTCTGAGCCTGGATCAAGCCACCGTCCTTGCCGGTCAGGCCCACGGCCTTGCCGCCGACCTCGTTGATCATCATGACGATGTCTTGCTGGACCTGGCCGCCCAGCACCCATTCGACCACTTCCATGGTCTCGGCATCGGTCACGCGCATGCCCTGGATGAAGGTGCCCTGCTTGCCGATGCGGCGCAGCGCGTCGTCGATCTGCGGACCGCCGCCGTGCACCACCACCGGGTTCAGACCCACCAGCTTGAGCAGCACGACATCGTGCGCGAAGCTGCGCTGCAAGCGCTCTTCCGTCATGGCGTTGCCGCCGTACTTGACCACGATGGTCTTGCCGTGGAATCGTCGGATATACGGCAGTGCTTCAGACAGCACAGCGGCTTTGACAGCGGGGGACGAAACGGCAGCAGGGTCGGGGGTGTCGGTCATGGCAGCTAAGTCGGCAAATATGTATGAGTGGTTAGAAAAAATGCCTGCACAACATCGCGTTCGAAACGCGGTAGCGCAAGCATACGACGGATTGTAGTACCCACGCGTTTCATATGCCTAAAACCCATGTCCATATGCCCGACAAATAACCGGCATTCAGGTAAATTGGGGCGTTTTCGAGACGCGAGGCCCCCGCAAAAGGGGGGCAAATCCGCACCGGTCGGGGTATCGGCCCCCATTTCTATTCAAAAAAGAGGCAAGCCATGCGTTTGAACTTCGTCCGCGCCGCCCTGGCGGCATCGGCCTTCCTGGTGGCGGCCAACGCCGCCCATGCAGAAAAAGTGGTGGTGGGCGCCACGCAGGTCCCGCACGCCGAGATCCTGGAAGTGGTGAAGCCGCAGTTGGCCAAGCAGGGCGTCGAGCTGGACATCAAGGTGTTCAGCGATTACGTGCAACCCAACCTGCAATTGGTGGACAAGCAGCTGGACGCCAATTTCTTCCAGCACAAGCCGTATCTGGACACGTTTAACAAAGACCGCAAGGCCACGCTCGTGCCGGTCGCGCTGGTGCACGTCGAGCCCTTCGGCGGCTACTCCAAGAAAATCAAGAGCCTGGCCGACCTCAAGGACGGCGCCACCGTCGCCATCCCGAACGATCCGTCCAATGGCGGGCGTGCGCTGGTGCTGCTGCAAAAGCAGGGCATCATCAAGCTGAAGGACGCGTCCAACATCCTGGCGACGGCCGCCGACGTGGTCGACAACCCCAAGAAGCTGAAATTCCGCGAACTTGAAGCCGCCATGCTGCCGCGTTCGCTGGACGACGTGGACCTGGCGCTGATCAACACCAACTACGCGCTGGAAGCCGGCCTGGTGCCCACGAAGGACGCGCTGTTCATCGAAGGCGCCGATTCGCCTTACGCCAACATTCTGGTCACCCGTTCCGACAACAAGGACGCGCCGGGAATCAAGAAGCTGGTCGACGCGCTGCACTCGGCGGACGTGAAGAAATTCATCCAGGAAAAGTACAAGGGCGCGGTCATTCCGGCGTTCTAAGCCTGAGAGGCGGCTCCTGGTTCTGTTGCAGGTTCCAGGTTTGCCGGCCGAGCGAATGGGCTCGGCTGGCCGCAAGCAAGCCACCGCCAATGAAACCCCGCCAATAAAAAACCGCCCTCGTGGGCGGTTTTTTATTCAAGCCGGGGAAGGCCGCAGAGCCGGGCGATCAGCCCGCCGCCAGCGCCTTTTCCACGGTGGCGTGGAACTCAGCCACATCGTATTCGCCCAGATAGCGCTTGATGATGTGCCCCTGCTTGTCGATCAGGAACGCCGTGGGCGTCAGGCGGATGTCGCCAAAGGCGCGCGCGATGTCGCCCTTGGTGTCCAGCGCCACCGGGAACGGCAGCTTGCGCTGGTCCGCGAAGTTCAAGACGAAATTGGGCGGATCGTAGTTCATGGCGACCGCGATGGCCTCGTAGCCCTTGGCGGCGTATTCCTTATAGGCGGCGATGGTTTCCGGCATCTGCTTCACGCAGGTGACGCAGCTGGTCGCCCAGAACTTGACCAGCACGACCTTGCCGCGCAAGTCCTGCATCGAGAAGGTTTTGCCTTCCAGCGTGGTGAACGAGACGTCGGGGGCGGTCTGGGCAGGGCGCCAGACGAACCAGGCGCCGATACCAACCGCCACCAGGACGGCGAGGGCTACGATGGCTTTTTTCATTTGATAGGCATGGCTTCAACGCCATTGCTAGTGCCGGCCGCGTTGTTGTCGCTGGGTGCTGCGCCGGCGCCGCTTTGGATAGGCGCTTTGGTTTCTGTGGAGGCGTCCCGGGTGCTGCTGTTGGACAGCCGGATGGCTTCTTCGCGGCTGATGGTCTCGAACAGTTTAACCACCTTGGCCACGCCGCCCACATCCGCCGTGGCGTTGGCGGCGTATTCGCCTTCGGCCTGGGTGACCTTGCCCATCAGGTAGACGACGCTGTGGTCGGTGGTCAGGGCGATGGTGCCCGACGGCACGTACTTGGTGTTGATCAGCGCGGTCTTGACCTTGGAGGTCAGCCACGTGTCGTTCGAACGCGTGCCAAACGAGGCGATGGGGCCGACGTTCAGCTGGTTGATGACCTGTTTGACGTTCTCGATGCCCTGGGCGATGGTGGTCGCTTCGGCTTTGGCCTGCTCGGTGGGCACATCGCCCGTCAGCAACAGGTGGCCGCCATAGGCCATGGCATTGACGCGGGCGGTGTCGCCCAGCTTTTGCGAGATCTGGCTTTGCGCCTTGAAGGCCATGTTCTGGTCTTCAAGCTGGATACCGGAAGTGCGGCGGTCCGTGACCACGACCGCCGTGGTGGCGGCCGCGCCGCCTACGATCAGCGGCGCGCAGGCCGTCAGCGAGAGCGCCGCGGTGTACAGCGCCGCGGCGAGCATCAGGGGGCGAACCGCGGTTCTGACGTCAGAAATCATTCGGTGTCTCCAAGCAAAAGAGCGTCAATGCCGTCGCACAGTGCGTGCAGCAGCAGAATATGGACTTCCTGGATCCGCATGGTGCGGTCGCTGGGAACACATAGATGGACGTCCATCGGCGTGATGAGTTCCCCCATGACGCCGCCGCCCTTGCCGGTCAGGGCCAGCACGTGCATTTCGCGCGAGCTGGCGGCTTCCATGGCGCGCACGACGTTGGGCGAATTGCCGCTGGTGGAAATCGCGACCAGCACGTCGCCGGCCTGGCCGAACGCGTTGACCTGGCGTTCGTAGATCTCGTCAAAGCCGTAGTCGTTGCCGACGGCGGTGAGGATCGAGGTGTCGGTATTGAGCGCGATGCCGGCCAGTGGCAGGCGTTCGCGTTCGAAGCGGCCCACCAGTTCGGCGATGAAATGCTGCGCGTCGGCTGCCGAGCCGCCGTTGCCGCAAGCCAGAATCTTGCCGTTGTTCGCCAGGGCGCCGAACAGCACGTCGACCGCCACTGCCAGCGGTTCCGCCAGGACGTTCATACTTTGTTCGCACGCAGCCATGGCGTCGCGAAAGTGCGACGTCATACGAGAGGTCATATCCATGGGCGCGATTATCTCACGCGGCAGTCGCGCTGTTCTGTCCAGGCGTAACGACTGTGCGGCAGGCCGTTACCGGGCCCGGGTCGCGCTGGCGCCGCCAGTGTCTAGGGAAGGGAAAAAGCGTCTTGCAGCCATTGCGGCCGGCCGGCGTCGAACACCACCGCGTCAAAGCGGGCGGGGGGCGTCACGCCCCGGAAATGGCGGCGGGCAAGTTCGGGCAGCCAGTGCGCCGCCGCGCGCGCCAGCCGGGCTTGCTTGGCGAGGCCGATGCTGGCGGCGGCACCGCCAAAGCGCGACAGGGCACGCGCGCGCACTTCGATAAAGACCAGCGTGCCGCCGTCGCGCATCACCAAGTCCAGCTCGCCGGCGCGCGTCCACAGGTTGCGCGCCAGCAGCACCAGGCCGCGCGCCTGCAACCAGCGCAACGCCGCATCTTCGTGCTGATCGCCCTTGCGCTGCATGGGCGAGCGGCGCTGCGGCGTATCTGCGGGCATGCCGCCGTGCGGGTCGGCGCCTGGGTCGGCGCCCGGGTCGGCGCCCGGGTCGGTGCCCGGGTCGGCACCCCGGTCGACACCTCGGTCAGCGCGCCGCTCGGCAGCCGGGCGCTTAGAGCCCGCCCGACGACGGCGCTTGTCCGCGCGGTGTCGTGCAGCCAGTGCCAGATCGCAGGCCAGGCGCAAGGTCTCATCCGTCATGCGGGCTCCTGGTATGGCGAGGTTGGCGGCTACACTGACATGGTTTTCCGTGTCAGTAGGCTGCAATGAATCAAAATGTCTCACCCCCGCCCGCCGGCGACGCCTGGAGCCGCGTGGCGGATCGCGTTGCCGGGCAGCATTGGCCCGCTTCGACGCTGTACGTCGTGGCCACGCCAATCGGCAACCTGGGCGACTTGGGGCTGCGGGCCTGGCACGCCCTGCAACGCTCCGACGTGATCGCCGCTGAAGACACGCGCGCCAGCCGCACCCTGCTGGACGCCTGGGGCGTCAATACGCCGCTGATGGCCGCGCACCGCCACAATGAGGCCGCCGCCGCCCAAGCCATCTGCGAACGCCTGGCCCAAGGTCAGCGCGTGGCGTTGGTGTCGGATGCGGGCGCGCCCGCGGTCAGCGACCCCGGCGCCCGTGTTGTGCGCGCCGTGCGCGAAGCCGGCTTCGCCGTGATGCCGGTGCCTGGCCCCAGCGCGGTCATCGCCGCGCTGATGGGCAGCGGCGTCACCACCGATGAAAACCCCGCCTACGCCTTCGCGGGCTTCCCGCCGCCCAAGGCCGTGGCTCGCCAGCGATGGCTACGGTCATGGTGCGCCTTGCCCGCGCCCGTGGTGATGTTCGAATCGCCGCATCGGCTGGCCGCCACGCTGGCGGATCTGCTGGAAGTCTGCGGGCCCGACCGCCAACTGACGGTGGCGCGCGAACTGACCAAGCGCTTTGAAGAAATCGCCACGCTGACGATGGGTGAAGCCGCCGCCTGGCTGGCCGCCGACGCGCATCGCGAGCAAGGCGAATTCGTCTTGATCGCCCATGCCGAAGTGGCGCAGGAAATTGACGAGGACGCCGACCCGCGCACCGACGTGCTGCTGGACGCGCTGCTGGAATCGATGTCCGTGCGCGATGCTGCCAGGGTCGCCGCCAAGGTCACGGGCCAGGCGCGCGACGTGTTGTACAACCGGGCGCTGTCGCGCAAGAAGTCGGCGGAGTAAAGCCATGGCGTATTCAACCATTGTGTCGAACAAGCCGGCAGACCCGCTGGAGCCGCTTGCCTACCGCGACATCGAGACCCCGCTGGGCGAATTGCGCCTGGTCGCCAGCCCCAGGGGCCTGCGTGGCGCCTGGTTTACCGACCAGGAATTGCTGCCGTCTTCTGAAGGCTGGACGCACACCGATGCCGACCCGATTCTGGAGCAGGCGCGGCGCGAGCTGGACGAATGGTTCGCGGGCAAGCGCCGCGGCTTTGACGTGGCGCTGGACCCCATCGGCACCACGTTCCAGCACAAGGTCTGGCATGCGCTATGCGCGCTGGAATTCGGCAAGCTTGCCAGCTATGGCGATCTTGCCCGGACCGTGGGGCGGCCCAAGGGCGCGCAGGCGGTGGGCGGCGCGGTGGGGCGCAACCCCATCATCATCATCATTCCGTGCCACCGGGTGATTGGCGCCGATACCTCATTGACGGGGTTTGGTGGCGGCCTGCCGCGTAAGCAGGCGCTGCTGGCGCACGAAGGCAACCGCTACGTCAGCCGCACCGCGCGGGCTCGGCGGATTTGCGACGGGCAGGCAGAGCTGCCCTGGTAGGGGCGGCCAGGCATACGGGTCTACTGCGTAGCGATGCTGGGCAGGATGCCGATGCGGTCCGACACCAGCGGCACCGCGTTCAAGGCGCTTTGGCGGTCGGGGTAGGGACCGATCCGCACGCGATACAGGTTGTTTGATTGCTCGACCTGCGCGGGCGGGGCGCCCGCCGAACTCAGCTGCGAATTGATGCGGGCCACCAGCGACTGCGCATTGCCGGGCTGGCTGAATGCGCCCACTTGCAGATACACGCTGCCAATGCCGGCGGCCGGCGCTTGGCGTACCGGGGCTGATCCGGCCGCCGGGCCGGGGATCGGTTCGGCCGTCAGCGCGACCGGCACCGCGGACACGGGCGCCTGAATCGGCAGCGATCCGGTGGCCGAAGCCGGTTCCGGCGGGGGCGCGGCAGGCGTGCCTTGCGAGGCCAGGCGGCGGATCTCTTCCTGGGGAATGCTCTCGACTACGACCTGACCGCTACCCGGCCCGATGATGCCCAGCTTATAGGCCGCCACGTACGACAGATCCATGATGCGGTCGCTGTGAAACGGCCCCCGGTCGTTCACGCGCACGACGATCGTCTTGCCGTTGACCAGGCTGGTGACGCGCGCATAACTGGGAATCGGCAGCGTCGTGTGCGCGGCCGTCATGGCGTACATGTCGTAGGACTCGCCGATGGACGTGGAATTGCCATGGAATTTCTTGCCGTACCACGACGCAATGCCGCGCTGCTTGTACGGTTGGCCGCTGGTGTCGGGCACGTAGCGCTGGCCAAACACCACGTAGGGCCGGTTCGCGCCGCTGGCATAGGGTTCGATGCGCGGCACCGCATCCGGCACCTGGTCCAGGTTTGCCGGCGGATTGGCGTCCGGCCCGTCGTCCTTGTAGTACCCGCCGCCCTTTTTGCGACCCCCGGTAGAAGAGCAGCCGGCCACGGCAATGGCCAGCAGCAACATCAGGATCAGGTGGAGCGGGCGGGGCAGGGTCATGCGGATTCGGTGGGCAGTTGGTTTCGGTGGCGCACCAGCAAGGGATCGTGATCGGCAAAGCGCAGCGCCAGCTGTTCGACCACATAGACCGAACGGTGCTGGCCGCCCGTGCAGCCGATCGCCACGGTCAGGTAGTTGCGGGTGTCTTGGGTGTAGAGCGGCAACCAGCGGTTCAAGAAGCCGGCGATGTCGTCGATCATCTGCCCCACCTGTTCGTACCCGGCCAGCCAGGTGGCGACGGGTTCGTCGCGGCCGGTCAAGGGGCGCAGGTTGCGGTCGTAGTGGGGGTTGGGCAGGCAGCGCACGTCAAACACCAGGTCGGCATCGCCGGGCACGCCGCGTTTGTAGGCGAAGGATTCGAACGTCAGTACCAGCGGCGCGCGGTCGGCCTGGATCAGGTCGCGGATCCAGGCACGCAATTGGCCGGGCGTCAGGTCCGAGGTATCGATGACGTGTTCTTGTTCCCGCAACGGCGCCAGCAGTTCGCGTTCAAGCGCGATACAGTCAGTGAGCGATGGCGGCGTGCCGCCGCGTTGCAGGCGGTCGGTCAGCGGATGGCGGCGGCGCGATTCGGAATAGCGCTGCACCAGTGTCGAGGTGTTGGCGTCCAGGAAAACCACGCGCAGGCTGGTGCCCATGGCGCGCAGCGCGGTCACCACATCGGGCAGTTCAGCCAGTTCGCCGGGCGAGCGCACGTCGATGGCCACGGCCACGCGTTCCAGGCCTTCGTCGCGCGCATTGGCGATGAATTCCGTCAGGAATCGCACGGGCAGGTTGTCGACGCAGGTGTAGCTGGCGTCTTCCAGCATGCGAAGCGCAACGGATTTGCCTGAACCTGAGATGCCGGTGACAAGGACGACTTTCAACATGGACATGATTGTGGCACGCTTTTTCCGAGACGATGCGGGCGGGATGGCATCTGATATGGCTGCAATTCGGGAATCTGGTTCTGTACCCTTTCTTGCCCCGTCGCGTAAGCTTGCGGGTCGGATACTGGTTCGATTCACTTACGACACCCCCGCCGTCATGCTTTCGGGGGATAGGAATTCGACGTAGATGTTAGCCCTCATTTCCATTCGTAGTGTTTCACTGCCGCGGTTTAGGGCGATTTTCCGCGTGCTCGCGGCTGCCGCTGTTGTCTTTACGACAAGCGTTGCAGAGGCCCAGCCGGCAGCGCCCGATGGCCTGCGCCCCGACACTCTGCGCCCCGACACCATGGCGGCACGGGTCGCGGCCTGTACGGCCTGCCACGGCGCGCAGGGCCGCGCCGGCACCGACGGCTATTACCCCCGCCTGGCCGGCAAGCCTCAAGACTACCTCTATCATCAGCTGCTGAACTTTCGCGATGAGCGCCGCCAGTACCGGCCCATGTCGCATCTGCTGGTCGGCCTGCCCGACGACTACCTGCGCGAGATGGCCCAGTATTTTTCGCAGCAGCATGTGCCGTATCCGCCGCCCGCCCGCGCGGACGTCTCCAGCGCCACGCTGGAAGCGGGCCGCGTGCTGGCCTTGCAGGGCGACGCGGCGCGCGGCTTGCCCGCCTGTACGTCCTGTCATGGCGCCGCGCTGGGCGGCTTGATGCCCGCCATTCCCGGCTTGCTTGGCCTGCCGCGCGACTACATCGGTTCGCAGATCGGCAGCTGGAAGAACGGGCTGCGTCGCGCGGCGGCGCCTGATTGCATGGCCGACATCGCCCAAAAGCTTACCCCTACCGACATCGGCGCCCTGGCGGCGTGGCTGTCGTCGCAACCCGTGATCGAGCCCTATGTGCCCGACGCCGCGGGCTCGCTGACCTTGCCCGCGCAATGCGGCAGCCAGGCGCAACGCTGACACGGGGGCCACCATGAAACTGTTCAAGAAAACTCTGACCTTCGTCCTCGTTGCGCTGATCGTTGCGGTGGGCGGCCTGTATTGGCTGGGCACGCGCGAGGACACCAGCACGGGTCCAGCCGCCACCACGACCGACGCGGCCACGCTGATCGACCGCGGGCGCTACCTGGCGCAAGTGGGCAACTGCATGGCCTGCCACACCAGCCGGGGCGGCAAGGCGCTGGCGGGCGGCACGCCCATACCGACGCCGTTCGGCACCGTCTACGGGCCCAACATCACGCCCGACGACAAGACGGGCATCGGCTCGTGGACGGCCGACGATTTCTGGCAGGCGCTGCATAACGGAAAGTCCAAGGACGGCACCTTGCTGTATCCCGCGTTTCCGTACACGGAATACACCCGCGTCAGCCGCGCGGACGCCGATGCCTTGTACGCCTACCTGCGTAGCGTGCCGCCGGTCGAGCAAGCGAATCGGCCGGCCGACATGGCGTTTCCGTACGACCAGCGCGAGCTATTGGCGGCCTGGCGCGCGTTGTACTTCAAGCCCGGCGTGCAAGAGGCCGACGCGGGCCAGTCGGTGCAATGGAATCGCGGCCGCTACCTGGTTGAAGGGCTGGGGCACTGCGCGGCCTGCCATACCCCCCGCAATCGTCTGGGCGCCACCAAGACGTCCGAGGCGCTGACCGGCGGCGTGATCCCGGTGCTGGATTGGTACGCGCCGCCGCTCACCAACGACATGCAGACCGGCATGGGCCGCTGGACGGCGGACGATATCGCCGCGTTGCTCAAGACCGGTATCTCGGCGCATTCCAGCGCCAGCGGCCCGATGGCCGAAGTGGTGTTGGGCAGCACGCAGCACCTGACGGATGACGATGCGCTGGCTATCGGCGTATACATCAAGTCCTTGCCGGCCACGCCGGCCTCTACGCCGCGCCAGCAATCGGCGGCGGCGCCGGCGGCCATGGAACTGGGCAGCAAGATCTACAGCCAGCAATGCGCGCAGTGTCACCAGCCGCAAGGGCAGGGCAGCGGTACGGCCTGGCCGGCGTTGGCGGGCAACCCGACCGTGACGGCGCCTGTGCCCACCAACGTGATCCGCATGGTGCTCGATGGCGGGTACGCACCCGCCACGGCAGCCAATCCCCGGCCGCACGGCATGCCGCCGTTCGGCCAGATCCTGAACGACAGTGATATCGCCATGCTTGTGTCCTACATCCGCAATAGCTGGGGCAATGAAGCGGGCAGCGTGACCGCGCTGGACGTCAAGCGCGCGCGTGCGGCGTCAACGCTGAACTGATGCCGATTGCCGCGGGTCTATCGCTTCGCGCTGGCCCGCGCGCAAGCCTGGCGGGCTAGTTCGCCCAGCACGCGGATGGCGTCTTCGTGCGCGGCGTCCCAGGGATGCCCGTAATTCAAGCGCAGGGCGCTGGCGAACTGGCTGCTGGCTGAAAAAATCGGGCCGGGCGCCACGCTGATGCCGCGCGCCAGCGCATCGCGATGCAGGGCCAGCGCGTCCACCGCCGCCGGCAGTTCCACCCACAAAAAGAAGCCGCCTTGCGGACGCGTCACGCGCGTGCCCGCGGGAAATTCTTGCGCAATCGCGTCGGCCATACGGTCTTGCTGCGTCTGCAACGTTTGCCGCAACCGGCGCAGATGGCGATCGTATCCGCCTTGCTCAAGATACTCGGCGATAGCGCCTTGCGCGGGGCCCGACGCGGAAAGCGTCGACGACAGTTTCAGCCGCTGCACCTGTCGCGAGTAGCGGCCCGCCGACGCCCAACCAATGCGGTATCCGGGCGCCAGGCATTTGGAAAACGACGAGCAATGCAGCACCAGCCCCTCGGTGTCGTAGGCCTTGGCCGGCACGGGCCGCGCGGCGCCGTAATAGAGTTCGCCGTAGACATCGTCTTCGATCAACGGAATGCCGTGGCGCGCCAGCATTTCCACCAGTTGACGCTTCTTGTCGTCGGGCATCAGGCTGCCCAGCGGGTTCTGGAATTGCGTCATCAGCCAGCAGGCGCTGGGCGCGTGCCGCTTGATGGCGGCCTCCATGGCGGCCAGGTCCACGCCCGTGCGCGGATGCGTCGGCACTTCCAGCGCTTTCAGGCCCTGGCGCTCCAGGGCTTGCAAGGCGCCGTAGAACGTTGGGGCTTCGACCATCACCGTGTCGCCTACTTGCGTGACGGCTTGCAGGCAAAGGTTCAACGCTTCCAGCGCGCCGTTGGTAACGACGATGTCGCTGGCCGGCACGTTCATGCCGCCAATCAGATAGCGCAAGGCGATCTGCCGCCGCAGGCCGGGATTGCCGGGGCTGAGATCTTCGACAGTATCCAGCGGGTCCTGGCGCTTCAGATGCGCGGCCATGGCCTGCGCCAAGCGGGGCAGCGGAAACAGCAGGGGCGACGGAAAGGCAGACCCCAGCGGCGTCACGTCGCGATTGCGCACGGAACCCAGGATGTCGAAGATGCGCTCGCTGATGGCCAGTTCAGTCGACTCGCCGTCCGGGTTCGATGTGCCGGGTTCAGGGGGCCGGGATTCGGCGGGGGCGTGCACGTAGTAGCCCGAACGTGGCTGCGCGCGGATGAGGCCGCGCGCTTCAAGCAGGTAGTACGCCTGGAATACCGTGGACGGGCTGACCCCGCGCGCCGCGCACGCTTCACGCACCGAGGGCAGCTTGTCGCCCGCGCGCATGACGCCGTCTCGGATCGATTTGGCGATCTCGTCGGCCAGGGTTTCGTACAGGCTCACGATGCCGCGAGACCGCGCGCGTTCATTTGCTGCTTTGCAGGATCGCCATGGCCTGGCGTTCCATGAATTCGCCCAGCGTATCGATGCCGCGTAACTTCAGTATGGTGTTGCGCACGGCGGCTTCGACCAGCACCGCCAGATTGCGGCCGGCGGCCACTTGCAGCATCACCTTGCGCACGGGCAGGCCCAGCATGTCTTGCGTGATGTCTTGCAGGGGCAGGCGTTCGAACTTGTCTTGCGCGGTGGCGCGCACCAGATGCACGATCAACTTCAGGCGCATTTTGCGGCGTACCGAGGTCTCGCCGAAGATGGTGCGGATATCCAGCAGGCCCAGGCCGCGCACTTCCAGCAGGTTTTGCAGCAGCTGGGGGCAGTGGCCTTCGATCATGTTGGGCGCCGTGCGCGAGAACTCCACCGCGTCGTCGGCCACCAGACCGTGGCCGCGTGAAATCAATTCCAGCGCCAGCTCGCTTTTGCCCAGGCCCGACTCGCCGGTAATCAACACACCCAGGCCCAGCACATCAAGAAACACGCCGTGCACGGTGGTGGTGGGGGCCAGCTTCTTGCCCAGGTAGATGCGCAGCAGGTCGATCAGCTGCGCGGCAGCGACCGGCGTGGACAACAGCGGCACCTGATGCTGGTCGCACTGGTCCACCAGGTCTTGCGGCGGCGTAAGGCCGTCTGCCAGCAAGATGGCCGGCACGCCGCCAATCAGCAGCTCGTCCATGTGGTGCATGCGGCGCCGCAGGTCGAAGCGCGTGTAATACGCCAGTTCTTCCTGGCCGAACACCTGGATGCGCGACGGGTGGATCAGGTTCAGGTGGCCGACAAGATCGGCGGCCGCCATGCCGTCATCGGGAATGGCGCGGTCAGCGGCGCCTTGGCCCGAAATCCAGTTAAAGGGGATTTTGTCGGCGTTGTCGTCGACGAGTTCCTGCACCGTGAGCATGGCAGCGTTTCCGCGAGGATCAGAGTTGGCCGGTGGTGAGCATGCGGTGGACGATGGCCGCGTCGGGTTCGGTGGCCAGGGCCTCGCGCAATGCCTTGTTGGACATCAGCTGCGCCAATTCGGCCAGGATGTCCAAGTGCTGTTGCGTAGCCGTTTCCGGCACCAGCAGGCACAGCAGCATCGACACCGGTTGCCCGTCGGGCGCGTCGAACGAGATCGGCTGGCTCAAGCGGATGAACGCCGCCAACGCCTGCTCAAGCCCCTTCACGCGGCCATGCGGAACGGCCACGCCCTGCCCAAGGGCAGTGGAGCCTAAACGTTCCCGGGCAAACAGGCTGTCGAACACGAGCGCGCGTGCCAAGCCATGATTGTTTTCAAAGAGAAGGCCAGCTTGTTCGAACGCCCGTTTCTTGCTCGTTGCGAGCATATCGAGCACGACGTTGCCGGCGGGTAGGATGCGCGACAAATGATTCATCGGATCATTATATGGTTATATGACGCAGTGCAATAAATTGGCCTGGCGCCCCGCCCGGTGGACAGGCGGCGAACGGCGTGGCAAGAGCGACAGCATAGTCTGATCGCGGCGCGTTGTGGGCGTTCACACACAGCGTCCAGCCCGTGGACACGGCCAGGCATGGCAAAAACAGGGGGATTGGGGAATGCGGGAGAGGGGGTAGAGCGGGGAGTTTTGCCGATGCCCCGGCTGGACTGACGTCTAGCGGGACACCGGGACTTAGGCAGGATTTTTACAATCGCTGTTTAGCTTATCGCGCAGGGCGAGTGATCATGAAGCGCATTACTGCTGGGGTGGCGAGAGGCTCGCCGCTTGCCGCTTCACGGACTCCGCTGAGTGACTTCGTACCTTGTCCTTGTGCTTGATGACCTGACGGTCGACTTTGTCAGCAAGAAGGTCTATGGCTGCGTAGAGATTTTCATCGGTCGCTTCACAATGAATATCCTTACCGCTTAGACGCATGGTGATTTCGGCTCTGTGCCGCAGGGGCTCTACTGAGAGCATGACCTGGGTATCGATGACGTGATCGAAATGCCGCAGCACTCGCGCCAGTTTGTTCATGACATATTCCCGGATTGCCGGGGTGACGTCGAGGTGACGACCGCAGATGCTCAGGTTCATAGTGTGCTCTCCTTCTAAAAGAGAAAAATGGGTGCGCAAAATGCGCGGTGAGGTCGTTAGGCGTTCTCCTTGGATTGGTGGGTGCGTTTAGTACTAGTGTATAGACTCGGGCCGAGAAAACAAGCTGACCTAGCGCAAGAACATGGCATTTTTATGGCTGAACCCCTAGGGCGTATTTGCCTTCGCCCGAGAGGCGACTAGGGGTCTTCCCCAGGGTGCCCGTTACATGCGGAAGTGCTCGCCCAGGTACACGCGGCGCACTGCGGGATCGCCCACGATTTCGTCCGGGTGACCATCGGTCAGCACCTTGCCTTCACTGATGATGTAGGCGCGATCGCAGATGCCCAGCGTTTCGCGCACGTTGTGGTCGGTGATCAGCACGCCGATGCCGCGGCCCTTCAGAAACCGCACGATGCGCTGAATCTCGATGACGGCAATGGGGTCCACGCCGGCAAAGGGTTCGTCCAACAGGATGAAGCGCGGGCTGGTGGCCAGCGCGCGTGCGATTTCCACGCGGCGGCGTTCGCCGCCCGACAGCGAAATGGCGGCATTGCTGCGAATGTGACCGATCTGCAGCTCTTCAAGCAGCGATTCCATCTGCTCGTTGATCTTGGCCGTGGACAGCGCGCGGCCATCGGGCCCCAACTGCAATTCCAGCACGGCGCGGATGTTCTGCTCGACGGTCAGGCGGCGGAACACGGATGCGTCCTGCGGCAGGTACGACAGGCCCATGCGCGCGCGCTTGTGGATCGGCATCGCCGTGATCACGGCGCCGTCGATCTCGATGCGTCCGGCGTCCGCGGGCACCAGGCCCACGATCATGTAGAAGCTGGTGGTCTTGCCGGCGCCGTTCGGGCCCAGCAGGCCCACGACTTCGCCACTGACCACGGACAGGGACACATCCTGCACCACGGTCCGGCCGTTATAGGTCTTGCGCAAGCCGGTTGCGCGCAGGCTGCCCTGCTTGACCCCCGAGGGGGCGGAGGTCACGGGTGTGGGCACAGAAGGTTGGTTCATCGTGGCTGCGAGTGGTGTTGCATGGGGGACGCTTTAGCGTCCTTTCTTGGCGGCTTGCTGCTTGCGGCATTCGGCCACGGCGGCATCGGACTTGGCGCGAGGTTCGGCAACCGAACGCACGCGACCGCCGGCAGCGGCGGAATTGGGACCGCCCTGCGCTTCATAGGTGCCGGTTTTTTCGTTGTAGCGTACCCGTTCGCCGCGAATCGTGTCGAACGGTTTGCCACAGACGTAACGGACCACAACGGCCTGGCCGATCAGGTCGAACGTGCTCTTGGTGCCGTCGTACTCCGCGCGCAGGCCCTTGCCTTCGATCAGCTCGAACGTCTCGGGGCGCTCTTGCCGGATGGTCACGACCTTGCCCTTGTTGGCGGTTGCCGTGCCGTACTGCCCGCCCTGTGCGTCTTCGTGCATTTCCAGCGTGTCGGAGGTCAGCGTCATCAGGCCGCGCGTCATGTTGACGTTGCCAGTGAAAACGCTTTGTTTCTTTACGTCGTCATAGTGCAGCGTGTCCGACAGGATCAGGGTGCTGGGCTCTTCGGCCGGCTTGGCGGGCTCGGCCGCGTGGGCGGGCGCAAACACCGAGGCCGTCAGCAGGACGGCGCCAAGCAGGCGAGTCGTCGGGGCAAAGAGAGTCCGAAGGTCGGTCATGGTTTCTTTTGGTCAGTGTTGTTGGCGGGTATCTCGGTGCGGCGCTGTTGCTTGCCTTCGGAACCGGCAATTTCAACATCCGTCGACGCGGACACCTGCAATTGGCGCGTCTTGTTGTTGTAGTGCATGCCCTTGCCGTTCATGCGCGAGCGGCCCTTGAGCACTTCCGCCGGCAGGTCGGTATACACCACGTCTTCGTCGGGCAGGATGATCAACTGCTGGCTGCGTACATCCAGCACGTCGTTGTTGGCGTCGGGCTGGCGATGCACGTGCGCGTCGCCATTCATGACGATGCGCTTGCCGCCTTGTTCCATCACGGCGGTTTTCGAGACGCCCACTGTCACTGGGTTGGCTTCGCGCTGGCCCACCGCGCGGGGCGCGGTGATGTGATACGAATCGTCGTCGGGGAAATGCTCGGCGTATTCGCCTTCCAGTCGATTGATCGGACGGCCCGTCGGGTCCGTGCGCAGCATGACGAAATCGCGCGACCACGCGTCCATTTCGTGGGTGATGCGGCGCGGCGGGTCGACCTGGATCGCCCGCTGTGCGTAATCGGCGGCCCACCACGAGCTGGTGACCAGCACCAGCAGCAGGAACAGCGCAATCAGGGAAGGAAAACGTTCTTTCATCAGTGTCGCCGCCGGGGCGTGTCGAAGTTCGTGGCCGTCATTGGATGGCGCCGGGGCCCAGCAGGCCGGGCGCCGCCAAGAACGCGCCCAGGCGTCCTTGGGAGGCCAACAGCAGGTCGCAGCATTCGCGCACCGCGCCGCTGCCGCCGGCCTGCGTGGAGACCCAGTGGGCGGCCTGGCTGACATAGCCGGGCGCGTTGGGCACGCTGGCTGCGAAACCCGCGCGTTGCATGGCCGGCAGGTCGATGATGTCATCGCCCATGTAGCCGGTTTGATTCAGTTGGACACCCGAGCGCTGCGCAAGTTCTGCCAGTGCTGAACCCTTGTCGCGCACGCCCTGCATCACTTCCGAGATGCCCAGTTCGGCGGCGCGGCGGGCAACGATGGGGCCAGAGCGGCCCGTCATCAGCGCCACCGTCAGGCCGCCTTCCATCAACAGGCGCAGGCCGTGGCCGTCCAGGGCATGAAAGCGCTTTTGCAATTCGCCGCCTTCACCGTAATAGAGGCTGCCGTCGGTCAGCACGCCGTCCACGTCGAACACCATCAGGCGCACGGCGGCGGCGCGGTCGCGCACGGTAGCGGGGATGCGGGCAAGAACCAGCGCTTCGGCCGGGTGAGTCACGGAAGCAGGAAGAGTCATAGTCATACCACTTTAGCGGCCATCAGATCATGCATGTGCAAGGCGCCCAGCAGCGCGCCGTCTGCGTCCAACACCAGCATCTGGCTGAGACGAAGCTCGTCCATCTGCTGCGCGGCCTCGACGGCCAATGCGTCGGGGGGGATGCTGCGTGGCGATCGGGTCATGCCCGCCTCCACGGTCAAGCTGCGGATATCGCCGTGTCGGGCAATCAGGCGGCGCAAGTCGCCGTCGGTGAAGATGCCCAGCGGGCGGTGTTGCGCGTCGGTCACGACGGTCATGCCCATGCCCTTGGCGGACATCACCTCAAGCGCTTGCGACACCGGCGTGCCGGCAAGCACGATGGGCAGGGCGTTGCCCTGGCGCATCACGTCGCGCACCAGCGTCAGCAGGCGGCGGCCCAGCGCGCCACCGGGGTGGGACCGCGCGAAATCCTGTGGACTGAAGCCGCGCGCTTCCAGGCAGGCGACCGCCAGGGCATCGCCCAGCGCCAGCGCGGCCGTGGTGCTGGCGGTGGGCGCCAGATTCAAGGGGCAGGCTTCCTGCGCCACGCTGCCGTCCAGGTGCACGTCGGCCAACTGCGCCAGTTCGGATTGCGGGTTGCCGGTGATGGCCACCAGCTTGGCGCCCATGCGGCGCGCCACCGGCAGGATGGTCAGCAATTCCTGCCCGGCTCCTGAATAAGAGATGGCGATGACCACGTCGTCTTTCGTGATCATGCCCAGATCCCCGTGCACCGCTTCGGCGGCATGCACGAAGAAGGCGGGCGTGCCCGTCGAGGCGAAGGTCGCGGCGATCTTGCGGGCGATGTGCCCGGTCTTGCCGATGCCGGTGACCACGACGCGGCCCCGGCAGGCCAGCAGCAGCGCGACAACCTGCGCGAACGAATCGTCCAGCCGCGCGGACAGGTCCAGCAGGCCTTGGCTTTCGACTTGCAAGGTGCGGCGGGCGGATGCCAGCGCGGCATCGGACGAAGTGATGGGATGATCAGTCATGCGGGGATTTTAATATCAGTGGGCGGGTTTGCCCCCGCCAGGGCCGTATGGCATTCTGGCGGCTCTTTTCAACGGCTTTCAATTCTTCTTATCCAGGCCCGCTCCATGTCCAGCATTTCCAGCCCCGTCCTTGGCACGCCCCTGTCCCCCCTGGCCACCCGAGTCATGCTGCTCGGTTCGGGCGAATTGGGCAAAGAGGTCATCATTGCCCTGCAAAGGCTGGGCGTGGAAGTCATTGCGGTGGATCGGTACGCCGACGCGCCGGGCCATCAGGTGGCGCACCGTGCGCATGTGGTGTCCATGACCGACGCGGACGCCCTGAAAAAGATCATCCAGCAGGAACAGCCGCACGTTATTGTCCCCGAAATCGAGGCCATTGCCACCAGTTTGCTGGTCGAGCTGGAAGCGGCGGGCGTGGCCCGCGTGACGCCGACCGCGCGCGCCGCCCAGTTGACCATGAACCGCGAGGGCATCCGCCGCCTGGCGGCCGAGACGCTGGGCCTGCCCACTTCTCCCTACCGTTTTGTCGACACCGAAGAAGAATTGCGCGCCGCCATTGACGGCGGCATCGGCTACCCCTGCGTCATCAAGCCGGTGATGTCCTCGTCCGGCAAGGGCCAATCCGTCATCAAAAGCGCGGATGACGTCGCCCAGTCCTGGCGCTATGCCCAGGAAGGCGGGCGCGTTGGCGGGGGCCGGGCGATTGTTGAAGGGTTCATCCGCTTCGACTACGAAATCACCCTGCTGACGGTGCGCGCGCGCGGCGCCGACGGCCAGGTCGAAACCCGTTATTGCGAGCCCATCGGCCACAAGCAGGTTGACGGTGATTACGTTGAAAGCTGGCAGCCGCATCCCATGTCGCCCGCCGCGCTGGAACGCGCCCGCGAAATCGCGCTGGCCGTCACGTCGGACCTGGGCGGCCTGGGCATCTTCGGTGTCGAGCTGTTCGTGGCGGGGGACCAGGTCTGGTTCTCGGAAGTCAGCCCGCGTCCGCATGACACCGGCATGGTCACCCTGATTACCCAGACCCAGAACGAATTTGAATTGCACGCCCGCGCCTTGCTGGGCCTGCCGGTGGACACCAGCCTGCGCCAGCCCGGCGCCAGCAGCGTGATCTATGGCGGCGTGGACGCCGCCGCCGTGTCCTTTCACAACGTGGCTGAAGCGCTGGCCGAACCGGGCACCGACATCCGGCTGTTCGGCAAGCCGGAATCCTTCGTCAAGCGCCGCATGGGCGTGGGCCTGGCCGTGGCCCACGACGTGGCCGCCGCGCGCGCCAAGGCCAAGCGCGTTTCCGCCGCCGTGACCGTCAAGGCGGGCTAAAAGCTCGGGCATCCCATTTCCTCAGGCCTTCCCCACGCCTGGGCCTCTTGATGTGGCCCGGCGCCCGCTCTTGGGGAAGGCTCTCAGGACAGGCTGTCCGGGCAGGCTCTCGGGGCAGGCTCTATTAGATAGCCTGAATAGCCGCGGGTTTTTCCATACCTTCACAGCCACCGCGCTCTTCAGGCCGGTGGCTGTTGTCGTTGCCTGTCACCCGCAGCGGTGACCGTCGTTTCCACCCGGTCGATTCCCCTCCCTCGCCATTTCACCCGTCGTATTCCCGCCACGAAGCGTCGCTTGCGTCTTTGCCCCTGCCGATATTGTGGTTTGCGCAATCGCACAGTTTGTTCGATAATTTCAGAAATTTCTGAAAGCGGTGTAACTGGATCTCTCCAGATCGCCGCGCTCTAGTCCTTCGGCGCAATAAAAACATGGTTCTTACCCCTCAAAACGAACGTTTCGTCTTGCACTTTGGCGAAATGGGCAGCCGTTGGGGTGTGAACCGCACGGTTGGCCAGATCTACGCGCTGCTGTTCCTGCACCCGGATCCCCTGAATGCCGACGAAATTGCCGAGACGCTGGGTTTTTCGCGCTCGAACGTCAGCCTGGGCCTGAAGGAGTTGCAATCGTGGCGCCTGGTCAAGCTGGTCCACCAAGTGGGTGACCGGCGCGATTACTTCGAAACGCCCAAAGACGTCTGGGAAATCTTCCGCATCCTGATGGAAGAAAAGCGCAAGCGCGAGATCAATCCCACGATGACCCTGCTGCGCGACACCCTCCTGGAGACCCCGTCGGGGCCCAACGACGCCTACGCGCAACAACGCATGACCGAAATGCTGGAACTCATCGAACTGTCGTCTGGATGGTTCGACGAGGTTCAACGCCTGCCCCCGGAGACCGTGCAGAAGCTCATGCGACTGGGTTCGCAAGTGCAGAAAGTGCTGGGCTTCGCCGGCAAATTGCGGGGCAAGGATTGAGCTGCCATGCGCCCCGATTTTTCAGGAAACTGCTATGAAGTTGTATCCATCGCCCGTAACATGGCGCCAGAGTCGGCCTGGGAACCACGCCGGTTGCCACGGTGTCTTGACTGCTTGGGAGCGCCCCAATGATTGATCTAGACGTCGTCAACCTGTCGCGATTCCAGTTTGCCGCGACCGCGCTTTACCATTTCCTGTTCGTCCCCCTCACGCTTGGCCTGTCGTTCATGCTGGCCATCATGGAAAGCGTGTACGTCATGACCGGTCGCCCCATCTGGAAACGGATGACGATGTTCTGGGGCACGCTGTTCGGCATCAACTTTGCCTTGGGCGTGGCCACCGGCGTGGTGATGGAGTTCCAGTTCGGCATGAACTGGTCCTACTACAGCCACTACGTGGGTGATATCTTCGGCGCGCCGCTTGCGCTGGAAGGGCTGATGGCCTTCTTCCTGGAAGCCACCTTCGTCGGCCTGTTCTTCTTCGGCTGGAACCGCATGTCCAAGGTCAGCCACCTGGTCGTGACCTGGCTGGTGGCGTTCGGCACCAACTTTTCGGCGCTGTGGATCCTGATCGCCAACGGCTGGATGCAGAATCCGGTGGGCGCCATCTTCAACCCCGACACCATGCGCATGGAGATGACCGACTTCGCGGCGGTGATCTTCAACCCGGTGGCGCAGGCCAAGTTCGTGCACACGGTCAGCGCCGGCTACGTCGCGGGCGCCATGTTCGTGATGTCGATCAGCGCCTGGTACCTGCTGAAGGGCCGTCATACCGACCTGGCCAAGCGCTCGATGGCCGTGGCCGCCAGCTTCGGCCTGGCGGGCGCGCTGTCGGTGGTGGTGCTGGGTGACGAAAGCGGCTACCTGACCACCGAGCATCAGAAGATGAAGATCGCGGCCATGGAATCCATGTGGCACACCGAGCCCGCGCCCGCGTCCTTCAACCTGATCGCGATACCCAATCAGGCCGAACGCAAGAACGACTTCGCCATCGAAATCCCGTACGTCATGGGCATCATCGGTACGCGTTCGCTGACCACGCCGCTGCTGGGTATCGACGACCTGATCCTGCGCGCCGAAAACCGCATCCGCGACGGCATGGTGGCGTATGAAGCCTTGCAGAAGATCCGCGCCAACCCCAAGGACACGGACGCGCGCATGGTCTTTGACAAGACCTGGCCGGACCTGGGCTACGCGCTGCTGGTCAAGCGCTATCAAGAAGACATGACCAAGGTGACCGAGGCCGACATCAAGCAGGCCGCGATCGACACCGTGCCAAACGTGGCGCCGTTGTTCTGGGCGTTCCGCATCATGGTCGCGGTGGGCATGTACCTGATCCTGTTCTTCGGCGTGGCGTTCTGGCTGGCCTCGCGCGGCCGCCTGGACAGTCGCCGTGGCTTGTTGAAGGTGGCGCTGTGGAGCTTGCCGCTGCCGTGGGTCGCCATTGAAAGCGGCTGGTTCGTGGCCGAGTATGGCCGCCAGCCCTGGGTGATTGAAGGCGTGCTGCCGACGTACTACGCGGCATCCGGCCTGACGATTGCCGACCTGGCCATCAGCCTTGCCATCTTCCTGGTGCTGTACACCGTCTTGCTGATCATCGGCGTGAAGGTCATGTTGCACGCCATCAAGGCGGGTCCGAAATCCGATGGGCCGGTGGCAAGCGACGCCGCCGCCGATCCTGTGCGCGCCGCCGTGCGCGCCTAAGCGGAGACAAGCACATGGATACCCTGATTCCTTTTGATTACGGCACCTTGCGTGTCATCTGGTGGGTGCTGCTGGGCGCCTTGCTGATCGGTTTTGCCGTCATGGACGGCTTTGACCTCGGCGTGGCCGCCTTGCTGCCCGTGGTGGCCAAGACGGACGCCGAACGCCGCATCGTCATCAACGTTGTCGGCCCGGTCTGGGAAGGCAACCAGGTGTGGTTGATCACGGCGGGCGGCGCCATCTTTGCCGCGTGGCCGCTGTTGTACGCAGCATCCTTCTCCGGCTTCTACCTGGCGATGATGCTGGTGCTGATCGCGCTGATCCTGCGCCCCGTCGGCTTCAAGTACCGCAGCAAAATGGAAGGCACGCGCTGGCGCAACAGCTGGGATGGCGTGCTGTGCTTTTCAGGGGTGGTGGCCTCGCTGGTGTTCGGTGTAGCGATGGGCAACATCATCCTGGGCGTGCCGTTCACCTTTGACCCCGTGACGTTGCGGCCCATCTACGAAGGGCACTTCTATCAGCTGTTTGCGCCGTTCGCCTTGCTGGCCGGCGTGCTCAGCGTGGTGATGCTGGCCATGCACGGCGCGGTGCTGCTGGCCTGGCGCACGGACGATCCCGTGTCCTCGCGCGCCCGCAATTGGGGGCGGCTGGCCGGCCTGCTGACCGCGGCGCTGTTCGTGGCGGGTGGCTTCTGGGTGGCCGGCGGTATAGGCGGCCACACCATCACCAGCGCGGTCAACATGGGCGGCCCGTCCGACCCCATGCTCAAGACCGTGGCGGTGCAGTCCGGTGCGTGGATGGCCAACTACGCGACGTGGCCGTTGATGTGGATTGCGCCGGCGCTGGGCGTGGGCGGCGCGCTGCTGGTGGTGCTGCTGTTGACGGCGCGCGCCAACATGCTGGCGTTCCTGGCATCGGCGTTGTCGATCACGGGCGTCATCCTGACGGTGGGTTTTGCGCTGTTCCCGTTCGTCATGCCGTCCTCGACCAAGCCGCAAGCCGGCCTGACCATCTGGGACGGTTCGTCCAGCCACCTGACGCTATGGATCATGGTGATTGCCGTGGCTGTGTTCCTGCCGATCGTGACGCTGTACACCGCCTGGGTGTATCGCGTCATGCGCGGCAAGGTCACCCATGAATCCGTGGGCGGCACGCCCAATTCGTACTAAAAGGAGCCGCCTCATGTGGTATTTCTCATGGATACTCGGCCTGGGCCTGGCATGCGCTTTTGCCATCCTCAACGCCATGTGGTTCGAGCTGCGCGAAGGTCACTCGCACGACCCGCGCGTCAGCCGTAACGACGAGTGAGCGGCGGCGCCAGCAGCCTGGAGCATGACCCGTCGGCCAGTTTGCAGAAGCCGCCGCGCGAACAATCGCGGTGGTTGATGACGCTGGCCAAGGCGGCCAGGCCCGGCTTGATGCTCGCCGGCGCCGCGCCGCTGGTCAGCGGCGCGTTGCTGGTGGTGCAGGCGTGGTTGCTCGCGCGTGTGCTGGACGCCGCAATCGTTCAGCACGCGCCGCGCCAGCAACTGCTGGCCAGCATCCTGGCCATCGCGGCGTTGATGCTGCTGCGCGCCACCATCACCTGGGCGGGCGAACGCGCCGGCGCGGATGCCGCTGAACGCATCAAGCGCCACGTGCGCCAATCCCTGTTTTCACGAATGGTAGCCAAGGGGCCTTACTGGACCCGGGGCAAGGCCTCGGGCGAATTGGCCAGCGCGGTCGTTGACCAGGTGGAAGCGCTGGACGGCTTCTTTGCCAAGTACCTGCCCGCCATGGCCGCCGCGGCGTTATTGCCCGTGGCGTTTTCGGTGGTGTTGCTGCCGGTGGACGTGGTGGTCGGCCTGGTGCTGCTGGTTACGGCGCCGCTCATTCCCTTGTTCATGGCGCTGGTGGGGTGGGGCGCGCAAGGCGCCAGCCGCCGCCATTTGCGCGCGTTTGCCCGCTTGTCGGGCTTCTTCGCGGATCGCTTGCGCGGCTTGTCGACACTGAAACTGTATGGCCGCGCCGACGCCGAAGCCGCCTCGGTCGTGGCCGCCAGCGACGCGCTGCGCCAGCGCACGATGTCGGTGCTGCGCATCGCGTTCCTGTCGTCCGCCGTGCTGGAATTCTTCGCCGCGCTGGGCGTGGCGGGCGTGGCCGTGTACATCGGCTTGACGTACCTGGGCTTCCTGGATGTGCGCTGGTCGCCCCTGACGTTGCAGGCGGGCTTGTTCTGCCTGCTGATGGCGCCCGAAGTCTACGCACCGCTGCGCCAGTTTGCCGCGCATTATCACGACCGCGCCACCGCGCTGGCCGCCGTGACGCAAATCGCGGTGCTGTTCGACGGCTTGCCCATGGACGATGCCGCCGAACCGGGGCGGGTCCAAGGGCAACCGCAACCGCAACCGCAACCGCAACCGCAACCGCAACCGCAACCGCAACCGCAACCGCAGCCGCAGCCGCAACTGCAACCGCAACCGCAACCGCAACCGCAACCGCAGCCGCAACTGCAACCGCAACCGCAACCGCAACCGCAACCGCAATCGCAGCCGCAACTGCAAAACCCAACCTACGCTACCGCCCGATCGCACCTATCGGCTGCGGCACTGTCGGTGTCTGCGCTGACCGTGCTGGCGCCGGGCCGCGCGCGACCGGTGCTGTCTGATGCCTCGCTAACGCTGGCGCCCGGCGAACAGGCCGCGTTGATGGGTCCCAGCGGCATCGGCAAGTCGACGCTGATCGAGGCCGTCGCCCGCCTGCGCCCCTACCAGGGCCACATCCTCGTCGACGGCCTGCCGCTTGAGGCATGGGACGAAGCCGCTTTGCGCGGGCGCGTGGCGTTGATCGGCCAGACGCCCCAGCTGTTGGCCGGGTCCATCGCCGATAACATCCGCCTGGGCCGCCCGGCCGCGCCTGATGCCGACGTGCACGAAGCCGCGCGCCGCGCGTGCGTGCTGGCGTTTACCGATGCCTTGCCGCAAGGCCTGGATACGCTGCTGGGCAGCCGTGGTCACGGCTTGTCAGGCGGGCAGGCGCAGCGCGTGGCGCTGGCGCGCTTGTTCCTGCGCGACCCGGGGCTGATCCTGCTGGACGAGCCCACTGCGCATCTGGACGAAACGACGCAGGCGCGCGTGCTTGAGGAAATTCTGAAATTCGCCGTCGGCCGGACCTTGTTGCTGGCCACGCATTCGCCGGCCGTGGCCGCGCGCGTCGGCCGGGTGCTTCGGCTGGCCAACGGCGGCTTGGAAGACGCATGAAGAATCTGCTGTTGCTGCTGCCGCTATACGCACGCCGAAAAAGCGGGCTTTTGCTCGCATTGTTCTGTGCGCTGGCTACCGTTGCTGCCGGCGTCGGCTTGCTGGGCGTGTCGGGTTGGTTCCTGACGGGCGCGGCCTTGGCGGGGGCGGGCGGTGTGTTCAACCTGTTTGCCCCGTCCGCGCTGGTGCGCGGCCTGTCGTTCCTGCGCATCGTGTCCCGCTACGCCGACCGCGTGGTCGGGCATTCCGCCACGCTGCGCCTGTTGGCCGACCTGCGCGCCATGGTGTTTGGCGCGTTGATCCGTTTGACCCCGCGACAACTCGCCCGCTATCGCAGCGGCGATCTTGTCGCCCGCATGACAGGCGACGTCGACGCGTTGGACACGGTGTTCCTCTTTGTGCTGGCGCCCTTGGCGACGGCCGTGTTGGCCGGCGCCGTCTTGACCGCCGTTTTGGGAATGTGGGTGCCGGCAGCGGCGTTGACGTTTGCGCTGGCCTTGCTGACCGCCTGCGTGCTGGTGCCGCTGTGGCTGCTGCGCGCCGCGAAAAAGCCCGGTGCGGCCGCCCAGGAAAGCGCCGCCGGGCTGCGCGCGGCGACCTTGGACGCCGTGGAAGGTCACGCCGACATGGTCGCGCTGCATACGCAGGCGCAGACCGCCGAACATTTTCAGCACCTGTGCGAGGCCAGCGCGCGCGCTCGACGCAGCCAGGCGCGTGTCGCCGCACGCGGTCAGTGGTTCTTGCAGGTCGCCGCGGGTGTGTCGGTGCTGGCATTGCTGTGGTTCGGCCTGGGCACCCACGAAGCAGGCGGTATCGACGGCCCCGTACTGGTCGGGCTACTGCTGGCGGTGATAGGCGTTTTTGAAGTGGCCGGCCCCATCATGCGAGGCGCGTCACGCATGGGCTCTGCCATGACTGCCGCCGCGCGCATCCGTGAAGTCACGCAAGCCCAACCCGACATGCAGGACCCCGCCCACCCGTGCGCCTTGCCCCAAAGCGGCGCGCTGGAGCTGGACGGGGTGACGTTTCGCTACCCGGCGCGGTCGGCGGGCCACAGCCCCGCCGTGCTGGACGGCATCCAGTTGCATGTCGAACCGGGCGAACGCGTGGCTATTCTGGGTGCCAGCGGCGCGGGCAAGTCCACGCTGTTGCACCTGATCCTGCGGCTGGAAGATCCGCAAGGCGGGCAGGTGCGCTTTGGCGGCGTCGACGCCCGCGCGTGCACGCAGCGTGATTGGCACCGCCGGATCGCCTTGTTGTCGCAAGATGCCCCCGTATTCCTGGGCACGCTGCGCACCAATCTGTTGATCGGCGACGCCGACGCCGATGACGCGGCGTTGTGGCGCGCGCTGGATGCCGCCCGCCTGGGCGACTTTGTGCGCGCGCTGCCGGAAGGGCTGGACACCTGGGCTGGCGAAACGGGGTCGCAGTTGTCGGCCGGGCAGGCGCGCCGCCTGTGTCTGGCGCGCGCCTTGTTATCGCCCGCGGCCCTTATTGTGCTGGACGAACCCACCTCCGGGCTGGACGCCGCCGCCGAGGCCAGCTTCTTCAATGACCTGGAACGCGCGGTGACCGGTCGGTCGGTGGTGGTGGTGACGCACGCCGCGCTACCCCCCGGCGCCGTGCACCGCAGCCTGCAATTGTGCAATGGTCAATTACATGACCTGTCATCGCAGCCGGCATTCCTGGCTTAAGCGCGGTGGCAGGGTTATAGTTCGCCTTGCTTCAATTCTTCAGGCCCGCCTTTCATGCAGACCGACAACGCCGAGACCATCCGGCGCACCATCCGCAGCGTTCCGGACTGGCCCCAACCTGGTGTCATCTTCCGCGACATCACGCCCGTCCTGCAGGACCCGCGGGCGTTCCGGGTTTTGATCGATCTGTTCGTCTACCGCTATATGCGCCAACGCCTTGACCTGGTGGCCGGCATCGACGCGCGCGGCTTCATCGTGGGCAGCGTGCTGGCCTACGAGCTGAACCTGGGCTTTGTGCCCGTGCGCAAAAAGGGCAAGCTGCCTTTCCGCACCGTGGCCGAGGAGTATTCGCTGGAATATGGCAATGCCGCCGTCGAGATGCACACGGATTCCGTGCGCACCGGCCAGCGCGTGCTGCTGGTCGACGACCTGATCGCCACGGGCGGCACCATGCTAGCGGCCATCAAGCTGTTGCAGCGACTGGGCGCCAACGTGGTCGAGGCCGCCGCGATTATCGACCTGCCCGATCTGGGGGGCTCGACCAAAGTGGCCGAAACCGGCACGCCGCTTTTCACCGTCTGTCAGTACGGCGCGGCCACGCCGTAAACGTCGCTCGCGCTTAGGAATCCGACAGCCTGGGCTGGATGAAATCCAGAAACGCCTTGGTCTTGGCGGGCAGCATGCGCGAGGGCAGCAACGCAAACAACGGCAGCGGCGTGAGGCTCCAGTCGGGCAGCACCCGCACCAGCCCAGACTGCTTGATGGCGCGTTCCATCGCGTCGAACACCAGCAGCGGCGTAATGCCCAGCCCCTGGCTGGCCAGCCGCCCCAACATGCCGACGTTGTTGGCCGACAGCCTGCCTGATACCTGCACGCGTTCCACCTTGTCTCCCGAATGCAGCATCCAGAACGACGATTCCTCGCGCATGGTGGGGCGCAGGCATTCGTGGTGCGTCAGGTCGCCCGGCACGCGCGGTTCGCCATAGCGCGCCAGATAATCCGGCGACGCGTACAACTGGTGCGCCATCAGGACGATCTTGCGCGAAATCAGGCTGGAATCGGGTTGCTGCCCAAAGCGCAGGATCAGGTCGAACGGATTGCTGATCGGATCGATCGGACGCATGCTCAGATCGAAATCGCATTCGATATCGGGATGCTGCTCGCGAAATTCGCTGATGACGGCCGGCAGGAACAGCTGGGCCAGGCTGGTCGGCAGCGAGATACGCAACCGTCCCTTGGGCTGCACCGCCATGTCCAGCAACTGGTCGTGCGCGATGCGTGCTTCTTCAACAATATGGCGGCAGCGTTCGAAATAGATAGCGCCCGCTTCGGTCAGGTCGATCTTGCGCGTGCTGCGGTTCAGCAACCGCATCCCCACGCTGCGTTCCAGTTCGCTGACACGGCGCGACAGCGTGGACGTTGGAATATTCAAGGCTTCGGCGGCGTGGCTGAAGTTCTTGCGCTTGGCGACTTCGACAAAAAGCGCGATGTCGTTAAGCTGGATATCCATGGGGTCCTCGACTCTGTAAATTCCATTTCTGGCAGGTTTGTATGATAAATGGATTTATTGTCCCGCCAGCTGAAATGTCTATTTCCTTGCGCTGAATATCGTCTTCCTGGTTCGTGCTGTCCGGTTTCGCCGGGCCGGCTTGCGGCAAGCTGAACGCCCGCAAGGCTTGCCACGCCCTGGCGCCGCTGTGACGTCCCAAGACTGCGGGCACGATTGCTCAAATATTGCACCGCTGCCGCCCAGTGCATCAGGCGATTGTCCCATCCGTGCAAATATGTTCACCAAATTAAGGGTTTTTACTAAGCCGGATTTTCCAGATACTTCGTCCCAGCAATCAAACAGTCACATCGCGGCTGCCATTCTGGCGCCGGACGCTGTGCAAGGTTTAGGATGGAGTCATCACAATGAAAGCCCTAGCAACCGCACTCATGGTTACCGCAACCCTGGTTGGCATGACCGCCGCCCACGCCGATGGCAAGACGCGTGAACAGGTCCAACAAGAACTGCAAGCCGCCAAGGCCGCCGGCCAGGTCACGTTTGGTGAACTGGACTACCCGCCCGCCACGGTGCAGCAAACCGGTCTGACGCGCGACCAGGTTCAGCAAGAACTGCAAAGCGCCAAGGCCGCCGGCCAAGTCACCACCGCTGAACTGGACTACCCGCCCCGCGCCACCGTGTCGCAATCCGGTGGCAAGACGCGTGAGCAGGTCCGCCAGGAACTGGCCGAAGCCAAGGCGCGCGGCGAATACACCTTTGGCGAATTGGACTACCCGCCCAAGGGCAAGTAAGCCCGCCGATTGTTTTGTTGCACTACCCGTACCCGCTGGTCACGAAAAAAACCCCTTGAGACGCCAAGGGGTTTTTTATTCGCCGGTCATCTGTGTCGGCACGTCCAAAGCCCCGTCCAGTGTGGCGTTTTTGCCGCATAACTGGTCGGCGCGCACAACAAGTGCTGTCGGGAAATTCTGGCGCATTGAACATCGATGCGCGGCGCGCCACGCAATGGCGAGCAAACATTCGCATTTATTTTCAAGGTCTTAAGCGCACCGCCGCACTGCGCTGCACCGCTGTCGCGGCCGCATTATCCCAACCATGGAAAGTAGTTCGTCGAAATCCGTGTTACTTCGCGTTGCAGCACGCCGGACACTAGCGTCAGTGCAGACGCCGCTTGCGAATCGCAGCGGCACGCAGCAGGCCCGCCGTTTGGGCGTGGCCGTTGCGCATGCCTTTTCATCTCGCCATTTTGGGGTAACTGTTATGAAGAAGACGCTATTGGCCGTCGCGTTGCTGGCAGGCTTTGCCAGTGCCGCGCAAGCCGCCGACTCCGTGACGCTGTACGGCTTGATCGACGCCGGTATCGGCTACGAACAAGTGAAGTTCAACGGTGTGAAGCAAAGCCGTATCGGCGGCGTGCAGGGCGTGAGCAGCGGCTCGCGCTTCGGCCTGCGCGGCACGGAAGACCTGGGCGACGGCCTGCGCGCCGTGTTCACTTTGGAAGGCGGCTTTGGCCCGATGAACGGCAAGTCGGCCCAGAACGGCCGCCTGTTCGGTCGTCAAGCCACGGTGGGCCTGGACAGCGATTCCTGGGGTCGCCTGGAATTCGGTCGTCAAACGAACCTGGCTTCGAAGTACTTTGGCTCCATCGACCCGTTCTCGATCAGCTACAACACCGCCAACATGGGTACGACGTTCGGCAGCGCCAACACGATGCGCCTGGACAACATGGTGCTGTATCAAACGCCCAGCCTGGGCGGCTTCAAGGCCGGCGTCGGCTATTCGTTCAGCGCGGATGACACCGTCAGCGACACCACGCAGACCGGCTTTGCCACGGGCAACAACAACCGCGTGCTGACCGTTGGCGCGCAGTACGTGAATGGCCCGCTGAACCTGGCCGCCGCATACGACCGCTTCGACCCGACCAACGATCGCGTTGGCGGCAAGAGCGCCGCGCGCATCCAGGAATACATCGTGGGTGGTTCGTACGACTTTGAAGTCGTGAAGCTGGCTGCCGCATTTGGCCAGACGCGCGACGGCTGGTTCGTGGGCCAGAACATGGGCACCACGCCGGAAGGCATGAACAACCTGGGTTCGTTCAAGCTGGCCGATGGCTTTCGCGCCAACTCGTACATGATCGGCGCCACCGTGCCGTTGGGCCGTCACGCCATCTTCGGTTCGTGGCAGCGCGCCACCCCGGGCAACGACAAGCTGACGGGCGATGACGCCACGTTCAACGTGTACAGCCTGGGCTACACCTACGACTTCACCAAGCGCACCAACCTGTACGCGTACGCCTCCTACGGCGACAACTACGCGTTCCAGCACGACGCACGCGACACCGCCGTCGCCGTGGGCTTGCGCCACCGCTTCTAATCGGCGGGACGCCTGGCTGAACCCTGCTGAATGCGCGGCTTATCTCCGTAGGCCGCCGAGTGACAGCGAGCCCCCCTTGGGGTTCGGCCGGGCGTCCTTGACGGACAGAAGGGAAGGGCCTCCAGATGGAGGCCCTCTCGCATTGTGGGCAGCGTGTTGCGGGGTAGCGCGTCGTCTACAGGAACAGCTTGTAGGCCGGGTTCTCGGTCTCGTTCCAGTGGGGATAGCCCAGTTCGGCCACAAAAGCGCGGAACTGTTTCTTGTCGGCGGGCGGCACCTGGATGCCGATCAGGATGCGGCCATAGTCGGCGCCCTGGTTGCGATAGTGGAACAGGCTGATGTTCCAGTCCGGATTCATCGCGTTCAAAAAACGCATCAGCGCGCCCGGGCGCTCGGGGAATTCAAAGCGGTACAGCAGTTCGTTGCGCGCCAGCGCCGACCGGCCGCCCACCATGTGGCGCAAGTGCGTCTTGGCCATTTCGTCGTGCGTCAGGTCCAGCGTGTCAAAACCGTGGCGGCGGAAATTGGCGGCGATCTTGTCGGGCTCGGCGGCCGAGGACACCTGGATGCCCACGAACACATGCGCGCGGTCCGCATCGGAAATCCGGTAGTTGAACTCGGTCACGCTGCGTTCGCCCACCAGTTCACAGAAGCGGCGGAAGCTGCCGCGTTGCTCGGGCATGGTTACGGCGAAGACGGCTTCGCGCATTTCGCCGACTTCGGCGCGTTCAGCCACAAAGCGCAGGCGGTCGAAGTTCATGTTGGCGCCGCAGGCGATCGCTACCAGCGTCTTGCCCTTCAGGTGGTGTTCGGCGGCGTATTGCTTGGCGCCGGCCACGGCCATGGCGCCCGCCGGTTCCAACACGCTGCGCGTGTCCTGAAAGACGTCCTTGATCGCGGCGCAGATCGAATCCGTGTTGACCACGACAAAGTCGTCCACGTATTGACGCGTCAGCTTGAACGTTTCGGCGCCCACCATCTTGACGGCGGTGCCGTCCGAGAACAGCCCGACGTCATTGAGCTGCACGCGGCGGCCGGCACGCACGCTGCGCAGCATGGCGTCGGAGTCTTCGGTCTGCACGCCGATGATCTTGATTTCGGGGCGCAACTGCTTGATATAGGCCGCCACGCCCGAGATCAATCCGCCGCCGCCGATGGCCACGAAGATGGCGTCGATGGGGCCGGGGTGCTGGCGCAGAATTTCCATGCCCACCGTGCCCTGGCCCGCGATCACGTCGGGGTCGTCAAAGGGGTGGACGAAGGTCAGCTTTTCTTTTTTCTCAAGGGCTTGCGCGTGTGCGAAGGCGTCGGTGAAGCTTTCACCGGCCAGCACCACTTCGCCACCGAGGCGGCGCACCGCGTCCACCTTCACTTGGGGGCTGGTCGTGGGCATGACGATGACGGCGCGGCAGCCCAGCCGGCTGGCGGCCAGCGCCACGCCCTGGGCATGGTTGCCGGCCGACGCTGCGATCACGCCGCGGTTCAGCGCGGCGGCCGGCAGGTTGGCCATCTTGTTATAGGCGCCGCGCAGCTTGAAGCTGAACACAGCCTGGGTGTCTTCACGCTTGAGCAGCACCGTGTTCGACATGCGCGCGGACAGCTGGGGCGCCACCTCCAGCGGCGATTCCACCGCCACGTCGTAAACCTTCGAAGTCAGGATGCGTTTCAGATAATCAGTGGACATGGGCCGCGCAAAGAAGCAAAAGTGAGGATTGGGCGAGATTATTGCAGGGAAAGCCGCGTCGCCGGACAGGTTTATGGTTGCGATGCCGCGACGTGGACGCGCGGGCCGGTTCGATTCCTGATCGTCATTTCCCTGCGCGCGGCTACACTCGCTCCTCATGGAAGAAAGCCTCTTATCCGCTGTTCACTGGTTGCTGGGAATGTTGGCGCTGCCCTCGGTGGGCCTGTCCGCCATCTTCACGGTGTCGCTGATATCCGCCACCTTGCTGCCGCTGGGCTCCGAGCCGGCGGTGTTCGGCTTCATCAAGTTGGCGCCCGACATGTTCTGGCCCGCCATCCTGGTGGCTACGGCCGGCAACACGGTGGGTGGGGCGATCAGCTACTGGATGGGCGTGGGCGCCGAAAAAGCCGTGCAACGGTGGAAGGAAAAACACCCGCATCCGCATCCGGACGCCACCGAGGGCGGGCGCATGCGCGGCCGCTGGAACGAGCGCGCGCATGACTGGCTGCACCGCATGGGTCCTCCCGCGCTGCTCTTGTCGTGGCTGCCCGCCGTGGGCGATCCGTTGTGCGCCGTCGCCGGCTGGTTGCGCTTGTCGTTCTGGCCGTGCGTGCTCTATATGGCCATCGGCAAATTCCTGCGCTACCTGGCCATGACGGCCAGCCTGCTGTGGTTCTTCCCAGGCCAGATCTAAGCACCGACTTTCAATTTAATCGGGGACGGTACATACCGTTTTCCCCGCGCCATTGGCCGGCTTCCTAAGGGTATTAGGGGTCAAGTCCGGCCAATGGCATAAAATAATTTTTTATGGGCCCCTCTTGCCGCCATGAACGCCCCTCTCGCTAGCCACATCTTGAACGGGGCGATGCCGCCCGCCGCTCCCGCGCGATTGCGCGAAATCCCCTACAACTACACGTCGTTTTCCGACCGCGAGATTGTCGGCCGGCTGTTGGGCGATGACGCCTGGAGCCTGCTGTCCGACCTGCGCGGTGAGCGCCGCACCGGCCGCTCCGCGCGGATGCTGTACGAAGTGCTGGGCGATATCTGGGTGGTGCGCCGCAACCCGTACTTGCAGGATGACCTGCTGGACAACCCCAAGCGCCGCAAGCAGCTGATCGACGCGCTGCATCACCGCCTGAGTGAAATCGATCGCCGCCGCGAGCCGGGTTCGCCCACGGAAGAAGGGCACGACCCGCATCGCGATGAAAAGGTCGTCGGCTTGCTGGCCCGCGCCCGTTCCGCCATTGCCGCCTTCGAAGGCGAATTCGACCAGACCACCATGATGCGCAAGCAGGCGCAGAAGGTGCTGGGCCGCATCACCGCGCGCGACAACATCAAGTTCGACGGCCTGTCGCGCGTATCCCACGTGACGGACGCCACCGACTGGCGCGTGGAATACCCGTTCGTGGTGCTGACCCCCGATTCCGAAGACGAAATCGCCGCGCTGGTCACTGCCTGTATCGAACTGGGCCTGACCATCGTGCCGCGCGGCGGCGGCACCGGCTACACGGGCGGCGCCATCCCGCTGACCTGGAAGTCGGCCGTCATCAACACCGAGAAATTCGACAAGCTGGGCAAGGTCGAATCCTGTATCTTGCCGGGCCTGACCGAGCCCGTGGCCGTCATCCATGCTGGCGCCGGCGTCGTCACCAAGCGCGTTTCCGAAGCGGCCGAGGCCGCCGGTTTCGTGTTCGCCGTGGACCCGACTTCGGCCGAAGCCTCGTGCGTGGGCGGCAACATCGCCATGAACGCGGGCGGCAAGAAGGCCGTGCTGTGGGGCACCGCGCTGGACAACCTGGCCTGGTGGCGCATGGTGGACCCGGACGGTAACTGGCTGGAAGTCACCCGCCTGGAACACAACATGGGCAAGATCCATGACGTGGAAACGGCGCGCTTCGAACTCAAGTGGTTCGACGGCAAGGGCAAGCCCGGCGAGCGCCTGCTGAGAACCGAGCTGCTTGAAATCAAGGGCCGGGTGTTCCGCAAGGAAGGCCTGGGCAAGGACGTTACCGACAAGTTCCTGGCAGGCTTGCCCGGCATTCAGAAAGAAGGCTGCGACGGCCTGATCACGTCGGCGCGCTGGGTGCTGCACCGCATGCCGCGCCACACGCGCACGGTCTGTATGGAATTCTTCGGGCAGGCGCGCGACGCCATCCCGTCGATTGTCGAGGTTAAGGGCTATCTGGACGGCGAAGGCAAGGCGCGCGGCGCCATCCTGGCCGGCCTGGAACACCTGGACGAGCGCTATCTGCGCGCGGTCGGCTACGCCACCAAGAGCAAGCGCGGCGTGCTGCCCAAGATGGTGCTGATCGGTGACATCGTTGGCGACGATGACGACGCCGTGGCGGCTGCCGCCAGCGAAGTCGTGCGCCTGGCCAACACGCGCCATGGCGAAGGCTTCGTGGCCGTCAGCCCCGAGGCGCGCAAGAAGTTCTGGCTGGACCGCTCGCGCACCGCCGCGATTGCGCGCCACACCAACGCCTTCAAGATCAACGAAGACGTGGTGATCCCGCTGCCCCGCATGGGCGAATACACGGATCACATCGAACGCATCAACATCGAACTGTCGACCAGCAACAAGCTCAAGCTGCTGGGCGCGCTGGATGCCTACCTGTGCACGCCGCTGCCGGTGGGCAAGGCCGACGACGCCGATATCGAAAGCACCCGCGCCGAAGTGCTGGCGGACCGCACGCGCCAGGCGCTTGAGCTGCTGGGCAGCGTGCGCCAGCGCTGGCAATGGCTGCTGGACAACCTGGACCTGCCGCTGGCGCAGGCGCTGCCCGAACTGCAAGCACTGGGCCTGGGCGACGTCCAAGCCACGCTGACCGACCGCCTGGCCGCGCAGCCCACCGCGCGCGTGTTCGACGTGGTGCAGGACCGCACCATCCGCGTGTCCTGGAAGACCGAAGTGCTGGCCGGCCTGCAACGCACGTTCTCGGGCGCGTCGTACAAGAAGATCGTCGACGAACTCATCGCCATCCACGGCCGCGTGTTGAAAAGCCGCGTGTTCGTTGCGCTGCACATGCACGCCGGCGACGGCAACGTGCACACCAACATCCCGGTCAACTCGGACGACTACGAAATGCTGCGCGAGGCCCATCAGGCCGTCGACCGCATCATGCAGATCGCCCGCGACCTGGACGGTGTGATCTCGGGCGAACACGGCATCGGCCTGACCAAGTACGAATTCCTGACCGAAGCCGAACTGGCGCCGTTCCAGGACTACAAGCGTCGCGTCGACCCCAACGGCCACTTCAACGCCGGCAAGCTGATGCCGGGCGCCGACCTGCGCCACGCCTGGACGCCCAGCTTCAACCTGATGGGCCACGAGTCGCTGATCATGCAGCAAAGCGACATCGGCGCCATCTCGGAATCCATCAAGGACTGCCTGCGTTGCGGCAAGTGCAAGCCGGTGTGCGCCACCCACGTGCCGCGCGCCAACCTGCTGTATTCGCCCCGCAACAAGATCCTGGCCACCTCCTTGCTGGTGGAAGCCTTCCTGTACGAAGAGCAGACCCGCCGCGGCGTCAGCCTGAAGCACTGGGAAGAATTCGAAGACGTGGCCGACCACTGCACGGTCTGCCACAAGTGCTACAACCCCTGTCCGGTCGATATCGACTTTGGCGACGTGTCGATGAACATGCGCGCCGTGCTGCGCCGCATGGGCCGCAAGTCGTTCAACCCGGGCACGGCCAGCGCCATGTTCTTCCTGAACGCCAAGGACCCGGCCACCATCAACGCCACGCGCAAGGCGATGGTGGGCGTGGGCTACAAGGTGCAGCGCGCGGCGCACGACCTGTTTTCGGGCCTGGTGAAAAAGCAGACGGCCAAGCCGCCGGCCACCGTGGGCAAGCCGCCGCTGCGCGAGCAGGTCATTCACTTCGTGAACAAGAAGATGCCCGGCGGGCTGCCCAAGCAGGCGGCGCGCAAGCTGCTGGACATTGAAGACGCCAACTACGTGCCGATCATTCGTGACCCCAAGGCCACGAACGCCGACACCGAAGCCGTGTTCTATTTCCCCGGCTGCGGTTCCGAACGCCTGTTCTCGCAAGTGGGCCTGGCCACGCAAGCCATGCTGTGGCACGCCGGCGTGCAGACCGTCTTGCCGCCGGGCTACCTGTGCTGCGGCTACCCCCAGCGCGGCAACGGCATGACCGACAAGGCCGAGCAGATCATTACCGACAACCGGGTGCTGTTCCACCGGGTCGCCAACACGCTGAACTACCTGGACATCAAGACCGTGGTGGTCAGCTGCGGCACCTGCTACGACCAGCTGTCGGGCTATGAATTCGACAAGATCTTCCCGGGTTGCCGCCTGATCGACATCCACGAATACCTGCTGGAAAAGGGCATCAAGCTGGAAGGCGCCAAGGGCGTGCGCTACATGTATCACGACCCCTGCCACACCCCGATGAAGCTGCAAGAGCCGATGAAGACGGTTCGCGCGCTGGTCGGCGACGAAGCCATCAAGAGCGACCGCTGCTGCGGGGAATCGGGCACGTTGGCGGTCAGCCGGCCCGACATTTCCACGCAGGTGCGCTTCCGCAAACAGGAAGAGCTGCTCAAGGGCGACGCCGCGCTGCGTGGCGACGGCTTCGCGGGCGACGTAAAGGTGCTGACGTCCTGCCCGTCGTGCTTGCAAGGCTTGTCGCGCTATGAAGGCGACGTCAAGATGGAAGCCGACTACATCGTTGTCGAAATGGCCCGCCACATCCTGGGCGAAGGCTGGATGGAAGACTACGTGAAACGCGCCAACGCCGGCGGCATCGAGCGCGTGCTGGTGTAAGGCGGCCAGCGCTTGGCCCCATGAAAAAACCCGCGTTCATCGCTGAACGCGGGTTTTTTATTGCCTTGCCGAATCCACGCAATACGCATCAGGGCATCATGCATCGCGGATCGCGAATCACGCATCACCGATCACAGATCACGGATTGCGGATTACTCCAGCTTGATATTGGCCTTCTTGATCACGTCGGCCCAGGCGCTGCGCTCTTGTTCGGCATAGGCCTTGAAGTCCTGCGCGGACATCGGCATCGGGATCACGCCCATGTCCAGCATCTTTTGCGACACGGCGGCGCTTTTCAGCGTGGCGTCCAGATCGGCCGACAGCTTTTTCACCACCGCTTCCGGCACGCCGGCCGGGCCCACCAGGCCTTGCCAGGCGTAGGCCGTGAAGTTGGCCACGCCCTGTTCCGCCATGGTCGGCGTGTCGGGCAAGACCGACACGCGTTCCGGCGTGGCGGCGGCCAGCACGCGCAGCTTGCCGGCCTTGACGTTGGGCAGGCCCGAGGCCAGGTCGATGAACATCACGTCCACCTGTCCGCCCAGCAGGTCCTGAATGGCGGGGGCCGCGCCCTTGTAGGGCACGTGCAGCAGGTTGGCGCCGGTGCGCTGCTTGAACAGTTCAAGCGCCAGATGGTGCGGCGAACCCGCGCCGGCCGATGCGGCGGTCAGCTTGCCCGGCTCTTTCTTGGCGGCATCCAGCACGTCCTGCACCGACTTGTATGGCGAATTCACGTTCACGGCCAGCAGCAGCGGAAACTTGGCAATGCCGCCGATGTAGGTGAACTTGGCCGGGTCGTAGGACAGCTTGGCGTACAGCGACGAGTTGAACGCCAGGGTGCCCGAGTCCGCCGTGCCCACCATGTAGCCGGTGGGGTCGGCCTGGGCGATGGCGGTGGCGCCGATGATGGTGGCCGCGCCGGGGCGGTTTTCCACCACGATGGTCTGGCCCAACGATTTTTCCAGGCTGCTGGCGACCGTACGCGCCACCACATCGGTGCCGCCGCCGGCCGGGTACGGCACGATCCAGCGGACGGGTTGCGTGGGCCACGATTGGGCGGATGCCGTGGCGGCGGCCAACGACAGGGTGGCCAGCGCCAACAGGCGCCGTGTGGAATGTTGCATGGGGTGTCTCCTCGTGCGGGATCAAAGTTTGAGCGCGACGCGGGCGGTCGTGTTCTGCGCCGTCGGTTCGCGTCGCTATTTTTTGCGCCGCTATTATGCTCGCGTTCGACGTGAAAAGGGGGCCGTCTGGCCCCCCGTTTTCCCGCATCACGTGGCCCCGTTACTGTGGGTCGGGGTAGGTGCGGGCGCCGAATATCGCCGTGCCGATGCGCACTTCGGTCGAGCCTTCCTCGATAGCCAATTCGAAATCGCCGCTCATGCCCATCGACAGGCGGTCCAGCGACACGCCCTCGATGTTTTCGGCGCGCAGGCTGTCGCGCAGCGTGCGCAGGGCGCGAAAGCAGGCCCGCACTGGTTCCGGATCGGGCGAGTTGACGGCCAGCGTCATCAGCCCCTTGACGTGCAACGTAGGAAATTCCGCCGCGATGCGCCGCAGGAACGCCGACACGTCTTGAGGCGCCATGCCGAACTTGCTGGGCTCGGAAGACGTTTTCACCTGCACCAGCACGTCCAGCGTGCGGCCTTCGGTCAGCAGGCGGCGATGCAAGGCTTCGGCCAGGTCGACGCGGTCCAGCGATTGCACTTCGGCGGCGTCGCGCGCGGCGTCCTTGGCCTTGTTCGTCTGCAAATGGCCAATCAGCACCCATTGCAGGCCCTGGCCGGCCAGCGCTGCCGCCTTCTGTCGGATTTCCTGCGTTTTGTTCTCGCCAAAACGCGTCATGCCCAGCGCCATGGCTTCGCGGATCGCGTCCACCTCGAAGGTCTTGCTGACGGGCAGCAGCACTACGCTTTCCGGGCTGCGCCCGGCCCGCGCGCAGGCGTCGGCGATGCGTTGGTGGATGTGGGCAATGCGCCCGGCCATGGTGTCTTCGACGGTCATGCAGCTCTCTTGCAGGAACAGGATGTCCCATAGTGTAGGACTGCGCGCGCTCGTTTCGCCACACGGTGCGCGCCAGTCGTTGACCCTGCGTAATACGCAGGCTTAGAATTTGCGGAGATTTGTTTATATTTCAATGTTCTATGCCCTCCGGCGCCGCCCCAGCGGGCGACACGGTTTCCCACCTTCCCCAGTCTCCCGCCATGTCCAGCGCTGCGCCAGAATACGCCTTTGCCACGCCTTTCCTGAATCCCCCCGCTTCCCCCATCCGGTCCTTGATGCCCTACGCGTTGCGTCCCGGCACCATTTCGCTGGCCGGCGGCTACCCCGCCCAGGAGCTGTTTGACGTCGAAGGCTTGTCGGTGGCGTCCACCCAGGTCATGTCGCGGCTGGGCGCCTGCCTGCAATATTCCAACATCGATGGTCAAGCCAGCCTGCGTAACGAGCTGGCGCGCCTGTCCGCCGCACGCGGCCTGCACTGCAATGCCGACACCGAGCTGGTTGTGACGGGCGGGTCGCAGCAGGCGCTGGCGCTGCTGACGCGCGTGATGCTGCAACCCGGCGACCACGCCATCATTGAATCGCCCGCGTTCCCCAATTCCGTGCAGGCGTTGCGCTACACGGGCGCCACCGTGCACACCGTGGCATCCGGCCCGGACGGCATCGACGTGGACGCGTTGGACGAACTGGCCGCGCGGGTCAAGCCGAAGATGGTCTGCGTCGTGGCCTCGTTCTCGAACCCTTGCGGCGCCACCATCTCGCGCCAGCGCCGTCTGCGCTTGCTGGAACTGGCGGTCAAGCACCGCTTCCTTATCGTTGAAGACGACCCGTACAGCGAGTTGCGCTTTGCCGGCGAAGCCGTGCCGCCCATCGCGGCCCTGGCGGAAGGCGAAGCCCGCCACTGGGCGGTGTACCTGGCCAGCATGTCCAAGACCATGGCGCCCGCGCTGCGCATCGGCTGGCTGATCGCCCCGCCGGAAATCCGCCGCCGCTGCGTCAGCGCCAAGGCGGCCGACGATATGGCCTCGTCGGCGTGGATCCAGGAAGTGGTGGCGCAGTACCTGGCCAACGGCCGCTACGACGAACACGTGCCGCGCATTCGCGCCGCCTATGGCCTGCGCTGCGACGCGATGGCCCAGGCGTTGGCGCGCGAACTGGACGGCCGCGTCAGCTTCAGCAAGCCCGAAGGCGGCATGTTCTTCTGGGCGCGGCTGACGGGCGATGTGGACGCCACGCGCCTGTTGCCGTATGCGATTGAACACGAAGTGGTTTATGTACCCGGCAAGGCGTTCTACGCCAATGTCGAACAGGCCGACCTGTTTGCCATGCGCATGTCGTTTGCCACCATGAACGAAGTGCAAATTGCCCAGGGCATGGTGCGCCTGGGTCGCGCGCTGGACGCGTGCGAAGCGAACGAGCCGGTGTCGATTTCGTTGGCGGCGTAGGGCACCCGGTAACCGGGCGGCGCGGCGCAACCCCACCAGCGGGCGGCGCTGCGCATACCTAAATAAGCGCTTGTTATTTGGCGCGGGCGCTTCATGTCTATAAGCTTCTTGCCTCGGCGCGTCCGCGCGCCCGGTACAACAGGAATCCAGGTCATGAACATTGCAAAAGGGTTGGTGGGCGCGGCGCTATTGGTAGCGGCGGCGCAGGGCGCGCAAGCGGCAACGGTAGACGTCGTGCGCCAGCGCGGCGCCGTGGCTTGCGGCACGACCACGGGCTTTGCCGGCTTTTCAGCGCCCGACGCGCAAGGCAAGTGGCAAGGGCTGGACGTGGACCTTTGCCGCGCCATCGCCGCGGCGGTCTTTGGTGATGCCAACAAGATCAAGGTGGTGCCGCTGAATTCGCAGCAGCGCTTCACCGCGTTGCAATCGGGCGAAGTGGACGTGTTGACCCGCAACACCACCGTCACGCAGCAGCGCGACACGGCGCTGGGCATCATCCACGCCGGCATCAATTTCTACGACGGCCAGGGCTTTCTGGTGCCCAAGTCGCTGGGCGTGAAAAGCGCCAAGGACATCAACGGCGCAACCATCTGCCTGCAAACGGGCACGTCCAACGAGAACACGTTGGCCGACTGGGCGCGCGCCAACAACGTCACGTACAAGCCGGTGGTGATCGAAACGTTCAACGAAGTGGTCAACGCCTTCGCGGCGGGTCGTTGCGACGTGTTCTCGACGGACGCGTCGGGCCTGGCGTCGATCCGTATCTCCAAGCTGCAAAATCCGGACGACTACGTCGTGCTGCCCGAGATCATTTCCAAGGAACCGCTGGGCCCATTCGTGCGCCAGGGTGACGATACGTGGCTGAACATCGTGCGTTGGTCGCTGTCGGCAATGATCGAAGCCGAAGAATACGGCGTCACGTCCAAGAACGTGGACGAGCAACTGAAAAGTGCCAACCCGAACATCAAGCGCATTCTGGGTGTCACGCCCGGCAGTGGCGCGAACCTGGGCCTGGACGAAAAATGGGCCTACAACATCGTCAAGCAGGTGGGCAATTACGGCGAGAGCTTTGAACGGAACGTGGGCGAAGGCAGCCCGCTGAAGATCAAGCGCGGCCTGAATGCGCAATGGACGCAAGGTGGCTTGATGTACGCGCTGCCGATCCGCTGATCGGCAGGGTTACAGGGTTGCGGCAACGCCGCACCCTGCCTTCCCAGCCCGTCATCCGCGCCGATACAGCTGCGCGATCTTCACAAAGGCCGCGCGCAGTTCACGCGTGCCGCCCTGGATGATGACGGGTTTGCCTCGGTGCGTGAATATCACCAGGCGCTTGGAAAACAGCATGGGCACAAAGCGTGCATAGCGCACGTCTTCCCATGCCACTTCGCGACGCGTGAACCAGGATTGGCGCAGGCCACGATCGTCGATCGTGGTGATCGACGTCTGCATGTGCCAGGACACGAACAGCAGCCCCACAAAGCACAGCACCACGACCACCGCCAGCACCGTGTCGAACGGCTGCGCGGGCGCGCGAATCGCGGTGGTGACCACCTGCACGCCCAGCACCGCCAGGATCACCCAGGCCAGAATGCGGACCCAGTCGGGCCAGGCCTGGCCCGACAACGGCAACGGGCCGATCTCGCGCAGCAGGGCCGCGCGATCTTCAAGAGTCGGGGCGGGGCCAGGCGAGGTCATGCCGCCCGTTTGGCCGCGATGGCATTGCCCGCGCGGCTGGAACCCTTGCGGTTCAGGTTGGCCGACATCCACTGGCCGATATCGACCACGGCGTCGAAGTCCACGCCCGTGTCGATGTCCAGCCCGCGCAGCATGTACAGCACGTCTTCGGTGGCGACGTTGCCCGTGGCGCCCTTGGCGTAGGGGCAGCCGCCCAGGCCGGCAACCGACGTATGGAAGATCGAGATGCCGGTTTCCAACGCGGCCAGGATGTTGGCCAGCGCCTGGCCGTAGGTGTCATGGAAATGGCCGGACACGCGCGCCGGATCGACCACGCGGGTGACGGCCGTCATCACGTCGCGCACCCGCTGCGGCGTGCCCACGCCAATGGTGTCGGCCACGTCGATTTCATCCACCTGCATTGCCAGGTAGCGCTGCGCCACGTCCACCACCGACGCAATCGGAACCTCGCCTTGATACGGACAGCCCAGCGCGCAGCTGATGCTGCCGCGCACGCGGATGCCGGCGTCGCGCGCGGCTTGCACCACGGGCTCGAAGCGGGCGATGGATTCCGCGATGGAGCAGTTGATGTTCTTTTGCGAAAACGCTTCGCTGGCGGCGCCAAAGATGACGATTTCATCCGCGCCGGCGGCCAGCGCGCCTTCAAAGCCCTTCATGTTCGGCGTCAGCACGGAATAGATCGTGCCCGGGCGGCGTTCGATGCGCGCCATGACGTCGGCGCCGTCGGCCATCTGCGGCACCCACTTGGGCGACACGAACGACGCGGCTTCCACATTGGGGAAGCCCGCGGCGGACAGGCGGTTGACCAGCTCGACCTTGATGTCGGTCGGCACGAATTCCTTTTCATTTTGCAGACCGTCGCGGGGCGACACTTCGACGATCTTCACGCGGGAGGGCAAAGCCATGTCTCTTCCTGGTTCGATTTGGGTGACGCGTCGCGCAACGCTGCGGCGCCATCGACAATATTAGCGCCATCGCCGCGCGCCGGGCTTGTGCGCGGGGCCGGGTGTCGGGCCATGGGATGACCCTATTTCAAACGTTGGTAGCGGCCGTCATCCAGACGGGCGAGCCGGCCCTCTAATTCCAGCTGAACCAGCTGCGCCTGCAGGTCGCCGATGGCGATGTTTGAACGCGTCTGGATGGCATCCACGTGCAGCGGGTCGTAACCCATGGCATCCAGCACGGGGTGGTCCGGCAATGGCGGTGGCGGGGGCGGCGCGCGGCGACTGGCGGGCGTGGGCCCGCCGCCCAGTTCATCGGTAATGTCAGCCGCGGTTTCCACCAGCTTTGCACCCTGCCGAATCAAGGCATGGCAACCGCGCGACAACGGCGAGTGGATCGAGCCGGGGATGGCAAACACTTCGCGCCCGCTTTCGCCGGCCAGCCGTGCCGTGATGAGCGAGCCGCTTTGCTTGGCCGCTTCCACCACCAGCACGCCGCGAGCCAGGCCCGCCACGATGCGGTTGCGCTTGGGGAAGTGGGGCGGCAAGGCGCCCGTGCCCAGGGGGAATTCAGACACCAGCGCGCCGTTGCCGGCGATGCGGTGGGCAAGGTCGCGGTGGCGAGCGGGGTAGATGCGGTCAATGCCGGTGCCCATGACGGCGACGGTGCCCGCGCCATCGGGGCCGGCGTCCAGCGCGCCTTCGTGCGCCGCCGCGTCGATGCCCAGCGCCAGGCCGCTGACGACGCGCCAGCCGTGGCCGGCCAGGTGGCGGGCAAACGCACGCGCGGTTTCCTGGCCGCCGGGCGTGGCATTGCGCGCGCCCACCACGGCCAGGGATGGGCCTTGCAGATAGGCCGGATCGCCCACCACGTACAACAGAATGGGCGGGTCGGCGATGGTCAGCAGGCTTTGGGGATAGGTCGGGTCCGCCAGCGTCACGATGTGGCGGTGGGGCGCATCCACCCATTGCAGCGCGGCGTCCACCTGCGCCGCCATGTCGGCCGGCATGGCGGCGGCCAGCTGGCGCGCCAGCGCATCGGGCAAGTGGCGCGCGAGGGCAGTCGCCCGCTGGGCGTAGATCTGCTCGGGCAGGCCCAGCGCGCTCAGCAGCGTACAGGCGGTAGCGGAACCCACGTTGGGTTCCAGGGACAGCCGCAACCAGGCGGACAGTTCGGCGGACGTATGCGTAAGCGGCATGAGGCGGGCGCGATGGCGTCAAGGGTGGCAAGTGTCGCATGCAAGGCGCCGCAGGCGCCGATGCATGGGTGGCGTTTTTATCTCTCTGGTCTGCTTGCCTGCCAGCCAAAGAAGCGGGGACGCAGTGCTCCGGTAATGCCTCATTTAGCCGAAAACTATTAGAAATCAATACTCTAATGAATTAAACTCTTGCCTACGCATCAATTACTGGCGATCCCTTTTCAATGGCTTTACTTCCTATCCTTCGCTATCCGGACCCGCGCTTGCACAAGAAAGCCAAGCCGGTAGCCGAAGTCGACGACCGCATCCGTCAACTGGTACGCGACATGGCCGAAACCATGTACGACGCGCCGGGCGTCGGCCTGGCCGCAACCCAGGTTGACGTGCACGAACGCGTGGTCGTGATCGACGTGTCCGAAGACAGCAACGACCTGCTCGCGCTGATCAACCCCGAGATCACCTGGCGCAGCGACGACTGCAAAATCTACGAAGAAGGCTGTCTGTCGGTGCCCGGCATCTACGACGAAGTCGAACGCGCCTCGCGCATCCGCTGCAAGGCGCTGGACATCGACGGCAAACCCTTTGAATTCGAAGCCGACGGCCTGCTGGCCGTGTGCGTCCAGCACGAGCTGGACCACCTGGAAGGCAAGGTCTTCGTCGAATACCTGTCCAACCTGAAGCAGAACCGTATCAAGACCAAGCTGAAGAAGGCCGAGCGCGAAGCGCTGCGCGACTGATTCCCGTTTTTTGACTTTTTGGTCTGAACCCCATGCGCCTAGTTTTTGCCGGCACGCCGGAATTTGCCCGTATCGCCTTTGACGCCTTGCGGGCCGCCGGTCACGACATCGCCCTGGTCATGACCCAGCCTGATCGGCCCGCCGGGCGCGGCTTGAAGCTGACGCCCAGCCCGGTCAAGCAGGCCGCGCTTGACGCCGGCATACCCGTTGCCCAACCGCGCAGCCTGAGGCTGGACGGACGCTATCCCGACGAGGCCGCCGACGCGCGCGCGTTGTTGGAACAGGTGGCGCCCGACGTCATGGTGGTGGCGGCGTATGGGTTGATTTTGCCGCAATGGGTGCTGGACTTGCCGCGCCTGGGTTGCCTGAATATCCACGCCAGCCTGTTGCCCCGCTGGCGCGGCGCAGCGCCCATCCAGCGCGCCATCGAAGCCGGCGACGCCCAAACGGGCGTGACCATCATGCAGATGGATCAGGGCCTGGACACGGGCGACATGCTGCTGGAACGCGTGGTGCCCATCTCGGCCGAGACCAACGCCGCGCAATTGCACGACGCCTTGGCGCTGGCGGGCGGGCAGGCGATTGTGGACGCGCTGAATGCGTTGGAACAAGGCGGCCTGACGCCGACCAAACAACCCGAGGCCGGCGTGACGTACGCCGCCAAGCTGGATAAAGCCGAAGCCGCGCTGGACTGCACGCAACCCGCGGCATTGCTGGCGCGCCGCGTGCGCGCGTTCAACCCCGTGCCCGGCGCCAGCATCCGGCTGCCGGGCCTGCCCGACCCCGTCAAGGTCTGGCGCGCGCAGGCGCTTGAAGACGCGTCGGCGGCCACGGCGGTCGAGCCCGGCAGCGTGCTGCGCGCCGAGGCGGATGGCATCGACATCGCCACCGGCGACGGCGTGCTGCGCTTGCTGGAATTACAAAAAGCCGGCGGCAAGCGCCAGCCCGTGGACGTGTTCGTGCGGGGCTGGCAACCGGCCTGACGGCGGCTTGCGCCTCGCTGCGCTGCGCCTCGCCGGGCGGATCACCGCCTCGGCTTGTGCTCCACGCCGGTCACGGACGCGGCGTTGCCGCCAACAAGTCCAGATACGCGCCCGCCACCAACTGCGTGGGCGCGACACCCAGCCCCGCCATCAGCGTGCGGGCTTCTTCGCTGCCGGCGTCCAGGCTTTCGCCATCGCGCAGCACCACTTCCAGTTCCAGAAAATCCCCCAGCCCCTCGACCCGATCCAGATGGATGCGCGTGCGTCCGGCCATGAATACGGTGCGGTGCTTTTTCACGCGGCCGATTGCGCCGTAGGCCAGCGTCAGCGTCTGGCGCAGGGTGTCGGGCGAATCGGTCGGTGAAATGGCGTAGAAGCTCTCCTTGGGGCCGGCTTCGTCCGAGCGACGATAAAAAATGAGCTCGCCGGTGCCGTCGCCAAAGGCGCGCAGCTTCAGGCGCCCATGCGTGCACGTGAAGAAGGTGTCGTCCTGGTCAAGAATCACCGGTTCCTGCCCCGACAGCGCGGCGGCCAGGGGTTCAAGCACGGCCAGGTTATCGACCCGTGCCTTGATTTCAACGTTGCGAGCCATGGCGTTACCCTCGCGCAAGGTGAATGCAGACGGCACCGATACCGCACGGATACCGCATCGATACCGCGCCGCATCAATACCGCATCAATACAGCGTATCCGCCACCCGCGCGGGCAGGTCGCGGTCGTAAGCCGCGCCATCGAAAGTACCGGCCGTCAGGTCAGACAGAATGCGCCCGGTGCTTGGCAGCGCGCTGCGTGGCACCTGCGTGGCCGGGTCCCACAGGCGCGATCGCAGCAGCGCCCGCGAGCACTGAAAGTACACCGTCTGCACGTCCACGATAAGCACCGAGCGCGGCTGCTTGCCGTCCATCGCAAAACGCTCAAGCAGCGCGGGGTCGACACTGACGCGCGCCGTGCCATTCACTCGCAGCGTTTCACCCACGCCCGGCACCAGGAACAACAGCGCCACGCGCGGATCAGCCAACACGTTCAGCAAGCTGTCCACGCGGTTGTTGCCCCGGCGGTCGGGCAGCAGCAGCGTTTTTTCGTCTTCCACCACGACAAAACCGGCGGGATCGCCGCGCGGCGATGCGTCCAACCCGTCCGGCCCCGATGTTGCCAACATCGCAAACGGCGCCGCTTCAATGAACGCGCGGTAATGCGGATGCACGTGATCCACTTCCTTCTTCAGCGAGGCCTCGCCGGGGGCGCCGTACAACGCTTGCAGCGCGGCGGCGTCGGTGACGAGATGAGCGGGATCGATGTGCATGGCGGGTTCCGGTCGGCAGGGTCAGGCCAGGATGGCGGGCAGGTCGGCTACGGTCAAAAAGAGTTCGTCGGGCTTGCGTTCGCGCAGGGCGTCCACATGGTTATAACCCCAGGCGACCGACCCTACGCGCACGCCGGCCTTGCGGGCGGCGTCGATGTCGCGCATTTCGTCGCCCACCAGCAGGAAGCGTTCGGGGGCGACTTCATGGCGCCGCATCAAGCGGTCGATCTTGGCGGCCTTGCCGAACAGGTCGGTGCCGCATTCATAGTCGTCGAACAGCGCGCAGGTGTCCGCGCCCAGCACGCGCTGCACGTTTTCAATGGAATTCGAACTGATCACCGCCAGGCGCACGCCGCCTGCCTTGATCCGCGCCACCGCGTCGGCAATGCCATCGAACAGGTGCACGCTGGGATCGATGTCCTGCATCAGCGTGCGCACGTGCGTCATGATGGCCGGCAGTTTCCACAACGGGATGCCCAGGTACTTCAGGATTTCCGAGGCCTCGCGGTGACGCAGGTTTTCGCGTTCGGTCAGGTCGATCTTGCGAAAGCCGTACTTGTCGGCCACCGTGTTCAGGATGGAATTGAACCAGGGCATGGTGTCCGCCAAGGTTCCGTCAAAGTCGAATGCAGCGATGTCGTATTTCAAGTAATCAGTCCGTTTGCCGGCTTCTGGCGGGGCTACAAGCCGTTGGGGTGAAGCAAATAGTGCACGACCGGCGCCAGCGCTTCAAGCGGCGGCGCGCTGGCCACCACGCGCCCGGCATTGGTCCACGGGTAGTCCAGGCCCAGCAACCAGCCGAACACGGCGGGCATGTCGCCGGGCGGCAGCGTGACCATGGTTTCGATGGTGATGGTCAGGTCCGTGGCGCGATACGGTTGCGCCTGGAATTTCCAGTCGTAGCGGCCGCAGCCTACGCGCACATTGCCGGTGGCCTTTTCGGTCATGCCGACGATCCAGTCGCACTGGTAGTCGGGCAAGCGCGCGTCGGGCGCGGGACGCGACAGGTAGAACGTATAGACGTTTTCGTAGGTCTGGCCAAACTTGCGCACCAAGGTGTCCGCAATGGCCGCGACCCCGTGGGATTCGGGCGGAAACGCGATGGCTTGCGTGCGCAAGGCCATTTTCAGCACCGCGTCCGACGCGAATGCCCGCGCCAGATGATGCGGTCGGTTCTCATCCTTGGCGTGGAAATAGTCGCGCAGCACGGACTCGGTGCTGGCGGGGGATAAGGAATCGGAAGTCATTTCAAGAACGGGCGTCATGGGCTCAACAGGGCAAGAGGGCCATCAGGCCGTGATGGGGTCGAACCACTTCGAGACGTTGGGCGGCTCGTAGATGGCATAGCGATCCAGCAGCAGGGCGGGGTCTTCTTCGACCACCAGCATGTCGCGATGCTGCGGTCGGATGAAGGCTTCGTCGACGGCGTGATCCACAAACTGCACCAACGCGTCGTAGTATCCCGCGACATTCAACAGGCCGCAGGGCTTCTGATGCATGTTCAGTTGCGCCCACGTCCACACTTCAAAAAACTCTTCCAGCGTGCCCGCACCGCCAGGCAATGCGATGAAGCCGTCCGACTTCTCAATCATCATTGCCTTGCGCTCGTGCATGTTCTGCACCAGGTGCAATTCGGTCAGGCCACGATGCGCCTGTTCTTTCTTTTGCAGCAATTCGGGGATGACGCCGATCACGCGGCCGCCAGCGGCCAGCACTTCGTTGGCCACCACGCCCATGATGCCGACGACCGATCCGCCGTACACCAGCCCCAGGTCGCGCTTGACCAATTCGCGGGCCAGCACGCGGGCCTGCTCGATGTAGTCCGGGCGGGTGCCGGGGTTCGAGCCGCAATATACGCAGATGTTCTTCAGGTTCATAACAGGTTCGTGATGGCCGGGCCCGTTACAGATTGCGTCACGGGCGTTCCGGGAAGTCGATAGTTTACGAGAACGTCAGCGGGCGCGTTTTGGGGCTTGGGCGCCGTGCAAATTGGTGGCAGGAGCAATGTTTGGACACAGCAACTTCTGCTGCGATCGGTAGACTGAGTCGTTCGGTACGACTGGAAATCCAGCGTCGTAGGGCTTTCACTAACAGAGGAGCGAACGATATGGAACAAACGACCCGAACCCCCGAGAAGGCCAGCCGCCCATTCGACATGGACGTGAAGGCGATCCGCGCCAAGGCGCGCCAGGACATCGAGTCAGGCGCCGTTACGGACACCTATCGCGCAGACCGGGAAACCGTGCTGAAGCTGCTGAACGAGGCGCTGGCCACCGAAGTGGTCTGTGTGCTGCGCTACAAGCGCCATTACTTCATGGCTCGCGGCTTGAACGCCGAGCCGGTAGCGGCGGAATTCGCCGAACACGCCACGCAAGAACAGGAACACGCCGACCGTCTGGCTGAACGCATCGTTCAGCTGGGGGGCGAACCGAACCTGTCTCCCAAGGGCCTGCTCGAGCGCAGCCATTCGGAATATGTCGAAGGGTCATCCCTGCAAGACATGATCAAGGAAAACCTGATCGCCGAACGCATCGCCATCGACAGCTATCGCCAGATGATCGAATACATCGGCGAACAGGACTCGACCACGCGCCGCTTGCTGGAAGAGATCCTGGCGGTTGAAGAGGAACACGCCGACGATCTGGCGGACTTCCTGTAAGACTGGCCGCTACACGGTATCGGCCAGGCGGTATCGGCCATACAGCAAGGGCGCCTGAAACTCAGGCGCCCTTGCTTTTTCAAAGGGCTTCGCCCCACAGATCGTATTCATCCGACTCGGTGACGCGCACGCGCACCAGATCGCCCGCTTTCAAGGGCTTGTCGGAACTGACGTACACACAGCCATCAATCTCCGGCGCGTCCGCGCTGCTGCGGCCGATAGCGCCGTCTTCGTCCACTTCATCGATCAGCACATCGATCTCGCGGCCCACTTTGCGGGCAAGGCGCGCGGTGGAAATACCCTGCTGCAATTCCATGAAGCGTTCCCAGCGGTCTTGCTTCACGTCGTCGGGCACGGGATTGTCCAGCAGGTTCGCGGGCGCGCCTTCCACCGGCGAATACTGGAAACAGCCGACGCGATCCAATTGCGCTTCCTGCATCCAGTTCAGCAGATACTGGAAGTCTTCCTCGGTCTCGCCGGGAAAGCCCACGATGAACGTGGAGCGGATGGTCAGATCGGGGCAGATTTCACGCCAGCGCTTGATGCGCGCCAACGTCTTGTCTTCAAACGCCGGGCGCTTCATGGCCTTCAGAATGCGCGGGCTGGCGTGCTGGAACGGAATGTCCAGGTACGGCAGGATCTTGCCCTCGGCCATCAGCGGAATCACTTCGTCCACGTGCGGGTACGGGTACACATAGTGCAGACGCGTCCACACGCCCATTTCGGACAGCGCCAGGCACAGTTCCGTCATGCGCGTCTTGACCGGGCGGCCGTTCCAGAAACCGCTGCGGTACTTGACGTCAACGCCGTACGCGCTGGTGTCTTGCGAAATCACCAGCAGTTCCTTCACGCCAGCCTTGACCAGGCGTTCGGCTTCGCTGAGCACGTCGCCCACCGGACGGCTGACCAGGTCGCCGCGCATCGACGGAATGATGCAGAAGCTACAGCGGTGATTACAGCCTTCCGAAATTTTCAGATAAGCGTAGTGGCGCGGCGTCAGCTTGATGCCTTGCGGCGGCACCAGGTCCAGGTACGGGTTGTGGTCCTGCTTGGGCGGCGCGGCATCATGCACGGCGCGCACCACCTCTTCGTATTGCTGGGGGCCCGTCACCGCAAGCACGCTGGGATGCACCTTGCGGATCACCGATTCCTCGACGCCCATACAGCCGGTCACGATGACCTTGCCATTCTCGGCCAGCGCTTCGCCAATCGCTTCAAGCGATTCGGCCTTGGCGCTGTCGATGAACCCACAGGTGTTGACGACGACAACATCCGCGTCGTTGTATTCGGGCGTGACTTCGTACCCTTCGGTGCGCAGTTGGGTCAGGATGCGTTCGGAGTCGACCAGGGCTTTAGGACAGCCCAGGCTGACGAAGCCGACTTTGGGGGAAGACATGGAATACCTCGGTGGGCGCGAGCCGGCGCCAATGATCAAAACGTGCGCAATTTTAGCGCGGCGGAGCGGGGGCCGTTATTTTAGGGGAAACGCGGCGCATTCATAGCCTGGCGTGTCGCGTGCGTGCTGCTTTGCGTCGGTCACGTATTGCCGTCGAAGAGTTCACGAATTCAGCCGTCAAAAATCGGATAGTTACTAAAATCTTATAACGCCGGCCAACGACATTAATACGGCGTTCAAATTCTAGTAAAAATCAGATTTTGCTTATTCGCGCCGGTTTCCATTGTTTTTGACTATCTCGTCACGCAAACTGCCTCAACATTTAGTTTCAACGAGATAGAACGCGCCTTCGGCTTGCCGCAGGCGCGGAACCGTTATGAATTCCTATTGGTGCCGGCGAGTCGCCGCAGTGGTATTGATCGCGGCGGGCGCTTGCCCTACCGAACCCTTCGCGCAGACCCCGCCCGAGGCGGTATCGCGCCCTTCCGAAATTGAACGCAGGCAAGAGCAAGAGCTGGACGCCCAGCGCGCCCGCTCGGCCGAGCGCCCGGATGTCTTGTCGCCCGATGCCGCGCGCAGCAAAAGCGAGCTGCACCTGCCCGTTGAATCGCCTTGCTTTGTCATCGGTGACCTGAGCTGGGACGACGCGCCACCCCCTTCAGCCTTGGCCGGGGCCGCTCGCGCTGTCATCGGCCAATGCGTCGGCGGACAAGGGCTGCGGGCGTTTCAGGAATATCTGAACGCCTGGCTGATCCAGGATGGCCAGATCACGGCACGCGTGGTGGTGCCTGAACAATCGCTGGCGTCAGGCGCGCTGACGCTGCGCTTTCTGCCCGGCCGCATCTCAGGCGTGCAAGACGCCAATACCGTTGGATGGTGGCGCACCGCCTTGCCCACCGGCCCTGGCGGCGAACTGAATCAGCGCGATCTGGACCAGGCGCTGGAAAATATCCGCCGGCTTCGTGGTCAGGCGGACGCCACCATCGATGTGGGACCGGGCCCCGAACTTGGTGACTCCGACATCATTCTGCGTCCAGGCACGGGCAAGCGTTGGCATGGTTACGTGGGCAGCGACAACGGCGGCCTGGACGCCATCGGCAAGTATCAGGTCAACGCCGGACTAACCCTGGATTCCCCCTTGTTCCTTTATGACCAGCTGTCTGTGTCGTGGAACAGCAATGCGCGCTGGCGCGATGCGGACTCGAACACGCGGGCCGCGTCCATCAACTACAGCATCCCCTTTGGCTACTGGACGGCGTTTGCCGGCGCCAGCAAATCCACCTATCGCCAAACCGTGGCCGGTTTTGACGAACCCATCGTCTACGGCGGCACCACCAAGCAGTTGCAGGCGGGCGTGTCGGTGGTGCCCTATCGCGGTACCGACTACAAGGGCACGGCGACGATGGCCGTGCTGCGCAAGCGCGTCGGCAGCACGTTGAACGACGTCGCCATTGAAGTCCAGCGGCGCGACGTGACGGGCTACGACATCAACGTGGCGCACCGTCACTATGTGGGCCGAGCGGTGCTGGATGCCGGCGTGGGCCTGCGCGGCACGCTGGCCGGCCTGTCCGACCAACCCGGCTTCGTCTACGGCGACCCCGACTGGGATGGCCGCAGCACCATCGCGCTGGCCAATGCCGGGCTCTACCTGCCGTTTCAATTGGCGGACCAGCCCTGGGCGTACCACGTCAGCTGGCAAATCCAGCACGCCAAGACGCCGGTCGTGCCGTCGGACTACTTCACCATCGGCAGTCGTTATGCGGTGCGCGGCTTTGACGGCCAGATGACGCTGGCGGCCGAAGACGGCTGGACGCTGCGCAACGATTTGTCGCTGGGCCTGGACAAGCTGCTTGGCGGCCCCGGTCATCAACTGTATGCGGGTGTGGACGCCGGACGCGTGGGCGGCGAGTCCGCGCGATGGCTGACCGGGCGCACGTTGGTGGGTGCGGTGGCTGGGCTGCGCGGCCGCTTATCCATCCCCTATGTCGATGCCAGCTATGACCTGTCTGCCGGCTGGCCGTTGAAGAAGCCGGAATCGTTAAAGACGGCATCCACCGTGTTCGCCGCAGCCGTGATGTTCGAGTTCTGATCCCGCGGCATTGCTCCGCCGGCCTTCCTGTTTGATCTGGTCGACAAGGCGCCGGGCTTGCCCCGGTGCAGCGCCGCTTGCGCCGCCGTCGACGTTTACGTTACCCGGGTACGCATGATGTCCAAGCTTCGTTCGATGATTGTCTGGTCCGTCGTTTTCTTGCAGGTCTGGTCGCCAGTGCTGGCGCAGACGTTGCCGATAACCGTCGACAAGAGCGTTGCGGGCGCCAAGCCTTCCGTCGGCGCAACCAATGGCGTGCCGGTAATCAATATCGCGCCGCCCACGGCGGGCGGGGTGTCCAACAACCGCTACACGCAGTTCAACGTGGGACCTTCCGGCGCGGTGCTGAACAACAGCGGCGGCGCCAGCCAGACCCAGTTCGCAGGGCAGGTGGGCGGCAACATCATGCTGGGCAACCAGCGCGCCACCACCATCCTTAACCAGGTGACCGCGCCGAACCCGTCGCAATTGCTGGGCACGCTGGAAGTGGCCGGCAACCGGGCCAACGTCATCGTCGCCAACCCCGCCGGCATCACCTGCAACGGCTGCGGTTTCTTGAACGCCGACCGCGCCACGCTGACGACCGGCCGTCCGCTGATTGGTGCTGACGGGCGTATCGGCTTTGACATCGCATCGGGCAACATCCGCGTGGATGGCGCCGGCTTGAACGGCGCCAACCTTGGTCAAGTCGACCTCTTGGCCCGCAGCTTGGAAATCAACGCCGGCGTGTGGGCGGATCGGCTTAACGTCACGGCCGGCGCTGCGCGCGTCGACTACGACACCGGCATCGTCACCGCGCAAAGCGGGCAAGGCGCCAAGCCCGACGTGGCCTTGGACACGGCTGCGCTGGGCGGCATGTATGCAAACAGCATCCGGCTGATCGGCACCGAAGCCGGGGTGGGCGTGAACATCGGCGGCAACCTGGTGGCGCTGACGGGCGACCTGCATGTGAACGCGGCGGGAGACGTGCGCATTACGCCCAGCGGCACGGTGCAAGCAGCCGGCGCGCTGCGCGTGGATAGCGGCCGGGACCTTGCCGTGCAAGGCGTGGCGCAGGCAGCGGGCGCGACCACGTTGGCCGCGCGCCGCGATGCGGACATTCAAGGCGCAGTCGCGGCCGGTGGGTCGTTGAACGTGACGGCGGGAAAGAGCGTGATTGTTGGCTCGCAAGGGGGCCTGCGTACCCAAGACGCGTTGCGCGTGACGGCAGGCCAGGATCTGGCCCTGTCGGGTCACTTGCTGACGGCTGATCAGAACATCATCGCGGTGGCGGGCCGCAACTTGAAGATGGCGGGCTTGCCGCTTGCCGGTGTTCAGCCGGGCGCGGGTGTGGGGAATGGCAGCGGTAACGGCATCGGTAACGGCATCGGCATCGGCGACGGCAGTGGCGCTGGCAATGGCACTGGCAACGCCAACGCCAACGCCAACGCGATTGTCGATGCGCTCGCAGCGGGCGCATCGGCCGGCGGCGCGTCGCAAGCGTCCGGCGTCATCTCCGCCAAGTCCGGCATCACGCTTCAAGCGGGGCGCGACTTGGTGCTGCCGCGACAGATATACACGTCCGGCACGCTGTTGGCCCAAGCCGGCGCCAACATGGTCTCGGAAGCGGGCGCGCAGGCACAGTCGGCCAAGGGCATGACGATGCGCGCAGGCGCGGATGCCAATCTGGCTGGCGCGGCCTTGACGGACGGCGCGCTGTCGATCGGCGCAGGGCGAAATCTGCGCATGGACGGCAGCGCGCTGGCCTACGGCGGCGGCTTGGCGCTAAAGAGCGGCAACGATTTGCGTTTGGGTCAGACCAGCCGCGCGCAAGGCGCGGGCATCGTGGTGGACGCCGGTGGAGATGTCCGCGTCGGCGGTGACATGGTGTCCGGGGAAACCGTTGACGTGAAGGCGGCCGGCAGTGCGCTGCTGGCGGGCACGCTGAATGGCAAGCAAGGCATACACGCACGGACGGGCGGCGCGCTAAGTGTCTCCGGCGCGGCGGACGCCGCCCAGGGCGCCGTGACGCTGGCGTCGGGCGCTGACCTTTCGGTTACCGGCAGCGGCAGCGTGCAAGCGCGCGGTCCGGTCGCGTTGCACGCCAAGGGGGCGTTGAACGCGGCGGGCACGGTGTCGTCCATGGCTGCATTGACGGCCCAAGCAGCGCGTGACGCCAAGGTCAGCGGCAAGCTCTTGTCGGGCGGCCCCATGCGGCTTCAGGCGGCGGGCGATGTGGTGGCGGACGCGAACGCGCGGCTGCAATCGGAAGGGGCAATGACGCTGCTGGCCGGGCAGGATCTGTCCTTGGCAGGCGAAACCGAAACCAATGCGACCTTGAAGCTGAATGCCGGGCGTGACCTGCGCATCGATGGGGCGGCGCGCGCCTACACCGGCGCGGTTGCATTGAACGCGGACAACGCATTGCAGCTGGGCAAGACCAGCCGCGTGCAGGGCGACGGCGTGTCCGTGCTGGCGAGCGGCGACTTGGTTGCCGATGGTTCGATGGCTTCACGGGGCGACATGGCAGTAGCGGCGGGCCGGGGCGTGCGCGTCGGCGGCCAGGCACAAGCCACGGGCAAGCTGGATTTGCACGGCGCGGGTGACGTCACGATTGCGAAGGGTGCAAGCGTGGATGCGGAACGCAGCGTGGCCGTCACGGCGGGGCAAGACATCGCGATTGCCGGCGCGCTGCGCAGCAACGAAGGCAGCCGTGTCGAAGCCCGGGGCGCATTGCGCCTGGATGGCGAAACGTCGGCGGCGCAAGGCGCGCTTGAGCTGTGGGCGGGCGGTGATCTGTTGGTCGGCAAGCACGGCAAGGCGTTGGCGGGCGGCACATTGCTAGGCCAAAGCGGCGGCGCGTTGACGGTAGACGGGGCGCTGTCCAGCAGGAATGCACAGAGGTTGACGGCGGCGAGCGACATTGCGATAGGCGGCCAACTGCTGTCCGGCGACACGCTGTCATTGCGCGCCGGTCAAGACCTGGGTATTGGCGCGGCCGCGCAAGTGCAATCCACCACGACCACAACGCTGAACGCCGGCCGCGATGCGAATCTGGTGGGTACGGCAGTCAGTGATGGTTCCATGGCGATGCACGCGGTCCGCGATCTGAATGTGGACGGCGCAGCGCTGGCCTACGGGGGCGCACTTGAGCTCCAGAGCGGCAAGGATCTACGCCTGGGTGCAAGCAGCCAGGCGCAAGGGGTAGGCGTGGCAGTGGCTGCGTCGCGTGACCTTCATACCCAGGGCGAAATTCTTGCCGAAGGCCCCGCGCTGCTGACGGCGGGTGATCGCGCAGTGCTGGGCGGCAAGCTCGCGGCCGATGGCGAACTGACGCTGCGGGCGGCGGGCGCGGCCCAGCTTACCGGCGCATTCGAAGCGACGGGCAGTGCGTCCCTGTCGGGCGGCGAAGAGGTTGCGCTGGCAGGTAGCCTGCGCAGCAACCTGGGCACGCAGGTGGACGCGGCGCGCAGGTTGGATATCACTGGCGCCGTTGGTGCGGTGCAGGGCGCCGTATCCCTGGCGTCGGGCAGCGACCTCACCATAGGTGCCAGTGGCCACGTGCACGCGGCGGGGCCGGTGGCCTTGCGTGTCGGCGGCGCACTGAGCGCGGCGGGCACGGTGTCGTCCATGGCGGCGCTGACGGCGCAGGTCGCGCGTGACGCCTGGGTAGACGGCAAGCTGTTGGCGGGCGGCAACCTGTTGCTTGATGCCGTCGGCAAGGTGACGGCGAGCGCGGCTGCGCGCTTGCAATCGGAAGGCGCCATCAACGTGTCGGCCGGCAAGGATTTGGCCTTGGCGGGCGAAGCGCTGGCCAACGCCGGCATTACGTTGGACGCAGGCAGCGACTTGCGCATTGATGGCACGGCGCGAGCGTATGACGGCGCACTGGCCATGAGCGCGGGCAACGCGCTGCGGCTGGGCGCGTCCAGCGGCACGCAAGGGGCAGGCATTTCGGCACAGGCGGGCAGTGACCTCCACGCGGCGGGCACGATGGGCTCGCGCGGCGCCATCGATTTGGCTGCCGGCCGCGACGTTCGCGTGGACAGCACCGCGTCGGCAAGCGGCAATATTTCCTTGGCTGCGCGGCACGACTTGAGCATGGGCCAGACGGCGCAGTGGTATGTCGAAGGCGCGTCGCGCGCGACGGCGGGCAACGATATGACGTTGTCCGGCGCGTGGCGTGGCAATGGCGACACAACGCTGACCGCCGTCGGCGCGTTGACGCTTGATGGCGAACTGGCCGCCAGCGTGGGCGGCCTGGACTTGAGCGCGGGACGAAACCTGTCGGTGGGCGCGTTGGCGCGGATCGCGGCGGCGGGGCCCGCGCGTGCAACAACAGACGGCGACCTGCTGGTGGCCGGCACCGTCAGTTCATTGAACGCGCTGACCTTGCAGGCCGCGCGCAATGCCCGCATCAGCAAGCAGCTTTACGCGGGTGGCGCGCTGGATGTGCAGGCTGGTCACATGCTGACCGTGGCGGGCGGCGCACAGCTTCGGTCCGACAGCGCAATGGCGCTGAAGGCGGGCCAGGATCTGAATATCGTCGGCACGGCGATGTCCGAAGGCAGCATGGCGCTGACGGCCGCGCGCGACCTGCATGTGGATGGCGATGCGCTGGCCTACGGCGGCACGCTGGCCTTGAAGGGTGGCAACGATGTGCTGCTGGGCTCGGCGAGCCAGCTTCAAGGGCAGGGCGTGCAGGCGCAGTCCGGGCGCGACCTTGCTGCCGGTGGTGTGCTCGTTTCCAAGGGCGATGCGCAATGGCAGGCCGGCCGGGATATCGCGGTCGACGGCAAGGTTGGCGTGGACGGTTCGCTGGATCTGGTCGCCAAGAACGACGTGCGCGTCGGTGCGACCGGGCAGCTTGAAGCGTCCGCCAACGCGCGTATCCAGGCAGCGGGTGCCGCAACGATCGCGGGCGCGGTGCGCGGCGATCACGGCGCGTTGATACAGAGCGGCGGCGCGATGGCCGTCACGGGCACCACGGCATCGGCCAAGGGGCCGTTGCAGTTGATTGCGGGACAAGACCTGGGCCTGTCATCCGACAGCCAGACGCTGGCGGGTGGCGCTTTGCTGGCACGCGCGGGCGCGTCGCTGATAGCGGCCGGCACGTTGTCATCGCTGGCCGATGTGGTCCTGGATGCCGGCTCCAACATAACGCTGGCGGGCCAGAATCTGGCGACGGGTGCGATCACCGCAAACGCCGGCGGTGTCTTGGCCGCCTTGGCGGGCTCGCGGTTGCAGGCGGATGGATCTGTCGACGTCCGGGCAGACAGCGCGGCGTTGTCGGGCACGCTGGTGGCCGGACAATCGGCGCAGCTGCGCGTACAGCGGGACCTGACGGTGGATGGCACTGTGCTGGCCGACGCGGGCACGCTTACCGCCAGCAGTGGTGGCGATATGACGCTGGGCAGCGCAAGCGAACTGCAAGCCGGCGGAAAATTGCTGGCGCAGGCGGGCGGAAAGTTACGAGCGGCGGGCACCTTATCCGGTGAAACCGACATCGTCATGCAAGCGGAGTCGGATGCCGAGCTGAGCGGCAAGACGGTCGCCAACGGTACGCTTGAAATCAATGCTGGCCGGGATCTGACGGTCGCGGACAAAGCCTTGGCACAGGGCAGCCGCAACTTGCTGCTGACCGCAGGCCAAGACCTGCGCATCGCCGGTACGGCGGGCACGGCAGAGGACGCTGGCAACTTGGGCACGGAGGCCAGGGGCGCGGCGGCTGGGGGCGATGCCGCCCAGCGCGCAGAAGCCAAGCGGGCAGACACCGAAGGCACGGACACCGAAGGCACAGACCTCGAAGGCACTGGCTCTCATGGCCTCCGCACCAGAAGCGCGGGCACCAAGAAATCAGCTACCACCGGCGGCACGCTTAGCGCACAGGCCGGTCGCGATCTGTCCATCACGGACACCGGCACGGTCACCGCGGGCTCCCCCATTGCACTGAAAGCCGCTCGTGACATCAACATCGACGGCATCGCAACAGCCCTTGCGGGCACGTTGCAAGCCGACGCAGGCGCCAAGCTGCAAGTGGGCGCCTTAGGTCGGATGCAAGCGTCCGACAACCTTGCCGCAAGCGCAGGCACTGATCTGGATTCCGACGGCGTCATTGCGGCGGGCGGCGGCCTCACGCTGGCAGCGGGCGGTAGCGCCCGATTGGGCGGCGTTGTGGCAGCGTTGGGCGAGCGCGCGGCCGGGGATGCGCAGATCTCCGCGCAACACGACCTGACCATCAAGCAAGGCGGACAAGTCCAGGCCGCCGGTGCGCTAAGCGCGCACGCAGGCCAAGACCTCAGCGCGTTGGGGGCGTTGAGCTCGGTTGCCGACATGGCACTGACTGCCGCGCGCGAAGTGCGCGTGGACGGCACCGTGGCTTCCGATGCCAACCTGACGCTTACCGGACGCAACCTGACCGTTGCCGCAACCGGTCTTGCCCAAGCAGGCGGCACGCTTGCCGCCACCGCCCAAGAGGCCGTGCTGGTGGCTGGGCGCATGTTGGCGGGGCATTCGCAATCGTTGATCGCGGGTAACGCCCTGACGGTGCAAGGCACGGTTGCCGCGTTGAACGGCGACCTGACGATGACCTCGCGCCAAGGCGACGTGGCGTTGGACGCGGCATCGACCGTGCAGTCCAGCGGCATGTTGACGGCCGATGCCGGCGCTGCGCTGCGCGCCCAGGGTTCGCTGGCCGCAGGCCATGGCATGACCTTGCGCGCAGGCACGGATGCCGCGCTGGGTGGCGTCACCGCCACGCAGGCGGGCGACTTGAACGCCTTCGCCGCGCACAACATGACCGTTGCGGCAGACGGCCGCCTTCAATCCGCCGGCGCGCTGGCCCTGAAAGCGGGCGGCACACTGGCCAACGCGGGCGTGGTGTCGGCCAATGACAGCGCCAGTGTCAGCGCCGGCGCCGCGTTGCTGAACCAGGGTTCCGTCCTGGCAGGCGGCGACCTGCTCGTCACCACACCGGGCATGCTCGACAACGCAGGCCGATTGGTCGCCGGCATGGACGGCGAAGGCGCCCTTAATCAGCCGGGCAGCCTCACGCTGAAGGCCGGCCACATCGTTCATCGCGGCACCAGCCTGGCCGGCAAGGACCTGACGCTTGCCGCAGGCAACCTGGACCTTGCGCATGGCGCGCTGTCCGCAGTGGGCAACGTCACGCTGGCCACGCCGGGAGACATCGACGCCCGTCAGGCCGTCGTACAGGGCGGCGGCGTGGAAATCTCGGCCGCCAACCTGAACAACCAGGCAGGCAAACTGACCTCGACCGGCGCGGCCAGCCTGACGCTGGCGGGCACGCTGGACAACACCGACGGGCTTATCGCCGCGGCGGGGGACTTGAACATCGCCGCCACCAAGGTCGTCAACCGCGAGGGCACGCTGGCGGGCGGCAATCTTGTACTGAAAGCCAGTGCCAGCGTCGACAACCGCGCCGGTTTGATCCAGGCCGATAACGCACTGACGCTGACCTCAGGGTCGCTGGATAACAGCGCCACGCTTGCGGTGGCGGGCGGAGCACCGAAGGGCGTGCTGGGCAAGGTGGTTGCCATCGTGGCGGACCGCGTCGACAACCAAGGCGGATCCATCCAGGCGGGGCAGGATCTGACCCTGACCACGCGGGAACTGGATAACCAGGGCGGTGAGGTGGCCGCGCAAGGCAACGCCCGCATCGTGGCCGACACCTTGAAGAATGGCCAGGGCAAGCTGCTGGCGGGCAACAGCCTGACCGTCATCGCGCAGGTCTTGCATGGCCTGGGCACGCTGCAATCAGCGGGCGATCTCAGCTTTCACTATGCGGGCGCGTTGAACCAGACGGGCGATCTGTCCAGCGGTCGCGATTTGAACCTGTCGCTGGGCGGGGCGCTGGATAACAGTGCCACCATCAGCGCTGGGCGCGACCTGAGCATCCAGGCGGATTCGCTGGTCAACCATGCCACCGGCCAGCTTCTGGCGGGCGGCGGCAACACCCTTAACGTCACGCACGGCCTGACGAACGCGGGCCTGATCGACGGCGCCATCACGCGCATCAACGCCGGCCGCGTGGACAACCTGGCCCGCATCTACGGCGACAAGGTCGCGATTCAGACCCACACACTGGTCAACAGCGCAGGGGTAGGCGGGGGCGCGGTCATCGCGTCCCGTGGCGCCATGGACCTGGGCGTGGCTTCACTGGTGAATCGCGATCACGCGCTGATCTACGCCGGTGCGGACCTTTCCATTGGCGGCGCGCTGGATGCCGGCGGCAACGTGGCGGGGTACGCGGGGTCGTTGTTGAACTCGGGCGCCACCATCGAAGCGGCGGGCAACGCCCGCATTTCCGCGGCGTCGTTGTTGAACCAGAACGCCGGCTATAGCAGCCAGACGGTAGTGGTGTCGTCCCAGCCCAAGGTGTACTTCACCCCGGCGGGCAGCACCGACATGTACGACGCAGAGACCAACTGGCTGTGTGACGAGGTCACCCCTCAGTGCAGCAAGGACCCGGCTTGGCTGGACGACGATCCCGAGCGCATGTTCCTGCTGCCGTCCGACAAATATCCGGCGGCGCGCTACGGCCCGCCGTTCGATTACACCCCGGGTGGAAAACGCAAGGCCGGTGTCAGCTCGCCGATCGCGTTGGCTTATACCCCGGCCGACGTCGCGTGCAGCGGCGGCGACGCGGGCGGCGGATGCTGGGACGTTCCCGAATGGTTCGGCTATGGCTCCGATGCGCGCATATGGTCGATATTCGGCATCACCCCGCCGTCGGGTTCCGTGCCGATTTGGATCCCTCCGGAAGCGCCATGCTTCAGCAACAGCCCGGCGTGCCTTGCCGAAGGCGCTCGCCGCAAGGCGTATGAAGCCGCGCATGCCGCGTACACGGAGCCCTACAAGATCCTGGACGCCCGCATCCGCGAATTCAACGCCGATTTCCGCAACCGCTTGGTCGGCACGCTGACGTACTACCAAGTCAACGAAACCGTCACCGAAACGCGCACGCTGTCGTCGGACCCGGGCAAGATCCTGTCCGGTGGCGCGATGACGCTGGCCGGTGCCGTTACCAACGACAAGAGTCAGATCGCCGCGGGCGGCGCGCTGCACGTGGCGGGACCCGCCATCCACAACATCGGCGCGGGCGGCCAGCGCACCATCGTGCGCGAGGGCACCGCCACGGTTTCGCAGGCGCGGTCCAAGGACCGCAAGGAATACTCCTCCGGCTACACGGCCACCCTGGCCGGTCAAGCCATCGAGCTTCCCGTGGGAACCTCGGGCGGACACACCAACGTCGCGTTGGCCGGATCGGCGCCGGGCAACACGGGTATCGGCAAGCCGGGCCCAGTGCTGGTCGCCAGCCTGGAGCTGCCCGGCGGCACGGTGGTGCGCACCGTTTCCAACCCCGCCAGCATTCCCGACAACCAGCTGTTCACCGTAGACAAGCGCCCCGACGCGCCGTACCTCGTCGCGACGGACCCGCGCTTTATCGGCCAACGGCCCACGGTATCCAGCGACTACCTGTTCGATCTGCTGCGCCAGCCCGACGCATTGCCGGGCACCACGGTCGCGGGCGGGGCGGGCGCGGGCGCCGGGCTTGCCGGCCCGCGCCCTGACAAGCCTGCTGACGCCGATCGTGTGCACGTTGCCATCGGCAATGGCGCCGTCGCGCAGCAAGCAGCGGCGGGCCCTGCCGTGGGCGCAGGTTCCGGCGTGGACGCGCAGCGTCTGCAATCCCCGGCTGCCACCAACGTCGGTAACGCCGCGCTGGACGGCGGCGGCACCATTGCCGGCAACGCCGTGCCAGGCGGCAAGACGCTGTCCGGCGCGCGGCTGCCCGGCTGGGACGCCCTGTTGCCCCCCGGCGCCAAGTTCCTGACGCCCTCGGGCCAACCCAAGCGTCTGGGCGATGGCTTCTACGAGCAAAAGCTCGTATCCGACCAAATCCTGTCCACGACTGGACTACGGTTCCTGGACCGCTTCGGCGACAACGACAGCCAATACAAGGCCTTGATGGCGGAAGGCGCCAAGTTCGCGCGGGCCAACAACGTCCAGCTCGGCGTGGCGCTGACCGATGAGCAACAACGCCGGCTGACCAGCGATCTTGTGTGGCTGGTCGAACAAACCGTCACCCTGCCGGACGGCAGCACCGACACCGTGCTGGTGCCCAAGGTCTACCTGGTTGTGCGCAAAGGCGACCTGAAGGGCGACGGCACATTGATGGCCGGCCGCGACGTCAAGCTTGCGGCGGACGGCGACATCGTCAACAGCGGCACGATCGGCGCACGCCATGCCACGGTGATGAGCGCGTCGAATATCGTCAACCGGGCGGGTGGTTTGGTGCAGGGGGCGGTCGTGGATCTGGCCGCGCGCGAAGACCTGACCAACCTTGCCTCGCTGATTCAGGGCGATTCCGTCACGCTGAAGGCGGGGCGCGACATCGCGCTGGCCTCGACGGCGGCGTCTGAGAACTTCGGCAACACCTGGGGCTCGCACGTCACGGGCGTGGCTCGCGTGGATGCCGGTGACCTGAATATGCGAGCCGGTCGCGACATCAGCCTGACCGCCGCGCAAGTCAACGCGGAGCGCAATGCCGGGTTGCAAGCCGGCCGCGACATCAATCTGAGCACTGTGACGGAACGCCATGGCGAGTCCATCGTCATCAACAAGAAAAACCGTCATGACCTGAGCACCGGCAAAGAGATCGGTTCGTCGATTGCCGCGGGCGGCAATCTGACGTTGATCGCGGGGCAAGACGTGAACGCGCGCGCCGCCGACGTCACCGCCGACAAAAAGTTGGCCGTGGGCGCTGGTCGCGACATCAGTCTGACGGCCGGGGTGGAGTCCGGTTCGGCGTACGACGAACTGCACTATAAAAAGCGCGGCTTCCTGTCGTCCAAGACCACGCACATCATCAAGTCGGCTGATTGGGAACAGGCCAAGGGCTCGACCTTCACCGGCGACACCGCCCTATTGATGGCCGGGCGCGACTTGAGAGTGGCAGGTTCGAACGTTGGCGCGCAGAACGACCTGGTGATGTCGGCCGACCGCGACGTCAACATTCTGGCCGGCCAGAACGCCGAGGACGGCTACGACTACAAGGTGGTCAAGAAGTCAGGCTTTGGCGCCATGGGCGGATTGAGCTATGGCACCAGCAAGCAGACGGATTCGCTTGATAGCAAGAAGGTTTTCCACAACGCCAGCACCGTCGGAAGCGTCGAAGGCGATGTGCTGATCAACGCTGGCAGCGCTCTCAATATCAAGGGCAGCAACGTCATCGCACGCCAGGGCGACATCACGCTGATCGGCAAGGAAGTCAACATCGGCGCGGCGCTGGACACCACGAAAGAGAAGGAATTCCATGAGATCAAGCAGACGGGGTTGAGCATTAACGCCAACACGCCTTTGGTCGACGCAATGCAGACCGCGGGAAGAATGGGGGATGCAGCAGGGAGGACCGATAACAAGGTGATGCAGGGGCTGGCTTTGGCGACTACCGGCCTTGCCGCGGCTAACGCCTATGACGCTGTCGCGGCCGATCCCAAGAGCGCTGGCGGCGTGAGTGTCAGTATCAACTTTGGAGTGAGCAAGAGCCAAAGCACGGCAGATCGCGCGTCGTCTTCCGTTTTGGGATCTACCGTGGCAGCGGGCCAAGACCTGACCATCGTCGCCAAGGGGGCCGGCTCCGCGTCCGACGTCACCGTCACAGGTTCACGCCTGTCAGCAGGGAGCAACGCCATCATCAAAGCAGATGGCGACATTCTGCTGCAAGCTGCGCAGAACACCTTTGAACAACACACGAAGAACAAGAGCTACAGCGGTAGCGTCGGCATTGGGGTCTCAGCGAACAGCGAAGACGGTATAGGCGTGATGCTGAACCTTAGTGCCGGTGGGGGCCGAGGGCGCGCAGACGGCAAAGACGCTAATTGGACGTATACCGATGTCACTGCTGGCAACGTGCTGGCATTGCAATCGGGCGGGGATACCTCGCTGATCGGCGCGATAGCAAGCGCCGATCAGATCATCGCCTCGGTCGGCAAGAATCTTCAAATTGAGACTCTGCAAGATACCAGCACCTACGTTTCCAAGCAGCAAAGTGCTGGCGTCCAAGCAAGTATCTGCATCTACGGCTACTGCAAAAGCTCCGTCTCCGGCAACGTCTCGCAAGGCCGGATGGAAAGCAATTTCCAATCCGCCACACAGCAGGCGGGGATGAAGGCGGGTGACGGCGGCTTTCTGGTCAACGTTGGCCAGAACACCACGTTAACTGGTGGCGTCATATCGAGCAGTGAACAGGCTGTGGCAGACGGCCTGAATCAATTGTCCACCGGCACGCTTGTCGTCAAAGACTTGCAGAACACGGCGCGCTACAAGGCAGATCAGGTCGCATTGAGCGGCGGATATAGCTGGGGCGGCAGCGGGGAAGGAGACGCGAAGAAGGGCGATGTCGGGACGAACTCGAAAGGCCAGGCGGCTGGCGGCGCGGACAAAGTGCCAGGTACGAGCTTGCCGACTAATAGCAGTGGAGCTTCCGTTGGTCTGCCGGTGGTTGTCGCGGCTTCTGGGAATGCCAATTCGACTACACACAGCGCCATCAGCGGCAGCAGCGTAGTCATTCGTGATGGCGCTGGGCAAATTGCCCTGACCGGCAAGACGGCGGCGGAGACGATCGCGGCGTTGAACCGGGATACGTCCGATACGTTGAATGCGCTGAAGCCGATTTTTGACAGGGAGAAGATCGAAGCGGGGTTTGAGATTGCGTCGGAGGCCCAGCGGCAGGTGGGGCAGTTTCTGACGAATCGGGCGAAGGAAATTGATGCGCTGAAGGCACGTGCAAAGGATCAGACGCTGTCTCAGGCTGAACGGGATCTAGCTGCTGCAGATGCGAAGACGCTGGAAGGGCAGTGGGGGCCGTCGGGCTCACATCGCCGGTGGATAACCGCAGCAATTGGTGCTTTCAGTGGAAACGTGACCGGCGCTACAGGCGAGTTCGTGCAGTCGACTGTCGTGAACTATCTGCAGGGACGGGCCGCCTCCGAGGTCAAGTGGCTTGTCTCTCATCTGGGAGAAGGGGCAGGTGCGGAATCGGCACGTGCAGCACTGCATGCGATCGTGGGCTGCGCGGGCGCGGCCGGCAAAGGGAGCGAATGCGGTGCCGGTGCGCTGGGTGCGGGAGCGGGCTCGGTATTGAACTCACTGCTAGGCGGGGATGCGTCCAACCTGAGCTCCGAAGAGCAAGAGCGACACAGCAATCTGATTCAGACCCTTGTCGCGGGAATTGCGCAGGTTGCCCACGTTAGCGGCGCTGAGGCGGTGTTCGCCGCGGAAAACGAGACTGTCCACAACGCGCTGTTGGTATCGGAAGAGCAAGCGCGGCTGAAGGAACTGGCACAGTGCCAAGACAAGGCATGCGAGGCATCGGTCACCAAGAAGTACGGCGAGATATCGTCAGAGCGGCGTCGCGAGGCATTGGAGTGCGAAGGAAAGGTTTGCGTTCAGAAGGCGCAAGAATTCGGACAATTGCTATCGGACTACGCGGAAAGAAGTGGCGAGTTGGAGGAGAAGCTTCGCGGGCCGGTTGGGTTGACTGCGCTAGAGATGAAGGAATACGTCGCGCTTGGTTCCATTGAGCTATTGATGGTTGGGGTGCGCAATACCGCGATCAAACGCGCGATTGAAAGCGGAGGGGCAGACGCCAAGAAATTGGCATGGGATAGCATCGCTGAAGCCGGGGTGTCGGGTGCGGCGACGGCGGTTGGCGCGGTGGGGGTCCGGCCGGCGAAGGTGGGGGCAAAGGGTGCGCTGCCTGGGGGAAAGACTGCCGAAGAATTTGAACAATCCATAGTTAACTTGCCGCCGGGCGAGAGAGTGGCTCACATCAAGAGCATGGTAGCTAGCGTAGCGAAAGCGAATGGAATGATTAAGGACAACAAGCTGAGCAAACTTAATGGACGTGATGTCTATAAGGCTCGGGATGGAAATCTGTACGCGGTAGATACGCAGCACGGACGCTTTGAGGTTGTTAATGCTAAAAATGGTAAACATCTAGGCGAGGTCAACTTCGAGTTTAGGGAAACATCGGCAGCGGACAAGGCGGGTGGGCATAATTTAAAGGTTAATTAATATGATCGAAAAAGTGAAGCTCGTAGAATCTACAGAAGATTCTTTGTGGCGGGGTAATATACTTAGTCTGCCAGCAAAATATCCGTATGAAGATTTCGTGGACTTTATGGTCTTTGAAACTAAGGATCGAGATAGGCCATATGGATTGATTGTTACCTCTGGCTATAAGGCCGGGCTAGTCCTGGTCCATTTGCCTGCGGAAAGCTCCGCATTAGGAAGAGGGGTTGATCGAATATGGCTAGTTTCAAATTGGAATGCTTGGATTTATCCCGATTGTGATGTATCTAGCGTTTATCTGATCGATGGATACAGATCTGCATGCCTTTTTTGATTTTTAAAAGTTTGGTTGGTTGTTTGTCGGTCTTGTAATTTTCTCGCTATCCACGACGCGAGATTGCACGGGCGGTGAGTAATTTTGCACGTTTTAATAGGCGCAAAAGAAACTTTTAATGACGGACCCAGGGCTTAAAGGGGATATCAAAAGTCGGTATAACGAAGCGGAAAAATGGGGTGTGACGGCGCAAATCGGTTTGGACTAGCCGTCTAATCAGATTCCGCTGGGCGGAGCGTTACGGAGGTGCGGGGGAATGCCTCGGTTAACCCTCTCTCTGATCTTCTATTAGCCAATTTCTACTTGACAGGGGTGCTTACGATGCCAACGGAAAAGTTATCCGCCTGTTGGGGCCATCGAAACCATGAGTCATTTATCCTCTTTGATTAGCAGCCCTCCAGATCGAGAAAATCCGGTGTTCGAAATATGGTTGGGAACTGACCAGCTAGCTGAAGTATCCCACGAGCCTGATAGACCCGTGGAAATAGAAATATACCCGCCTGCCGAAGGCGGGAAGTGGAGTTTTGAACTTGAAGAGCTAATGTCTCTATTGAGTCAGGCGGTTAAGTCATTAAAGTAGCGGTGATTTAAATGGTGCAGAAAGGTCGGCTCGTTCGATTCGTCTAGCCAGGTCAGCAATGGCTTTTTACTTGGTGCCGTGGGCGATATCGTGATCGGTGCCACCGGCAACAGCTCGCGCGCTGCCTCGGGCCTTGCACGGGATGGCGACGTCCTGATTTCCGGATCCAGCCTGCGCGCCCAGGGCGGTGTCGTGCTGGACAGCCAGCGCAATATCTCCGTCGTCGGCTCCGACAACTGTCAGACCTAGACCAGCGAGGAGTCGAGCAAGAGCACCAGCTTCGAGTTGGGTGGCATGAGCCTGGGCGACATCGGACGGGCAATCGATGGCGGTCCAAACTCCAGCGGAGTCAAGTTGGTCCCCAACGGCAGCGAGTCGGTGAAGTCCAATGAGGGGTCCTCGGGTACCGGGCAGACGTGCTCGCTAATCACTGGCAAGAGCGTCCACCTGACCAGCCGCGACGTCGAAAACCGCGCCAGCTACGAAGTCCATTCAGCTGGGCGGAGGCGTGAGCTTTGGCGGCGGCAAGGATGCCGACAAAAGCGGCGGGAAGGACGGCGACAAGGACCAGAGCAATATCGGCACCGACGGCAAGGGAAGGTCGCAGGCGGAAGCAAGGCGACGCCGAACTCGAAGTTGGCCAGCGCGCACGGTATCAGCATGGGCGTGCCCGTCGTCATGGGCGCCAGCGGCCAGTCCAGCTCCACCACGCTCAGCGGTATCAGCGGCGGAACGGTCGTCATTCGCGACGAAGCGGGGCAGAAGGCGCAGACAGGACGAACGGCGGCCGAGGTGATCGCCGGACTGAACCGCGACACCACGGGTACGTTGAACAGCCTGGATCCGATTTTTAACGAGAAGGAGATTCGGGCCGGGTTCGAGATCGTGGGGGAAGCTGGCCGGCAGGTGGGGCAGTTTTTAGTGAATCGGGGCAAGGAAATTCAAGACGCGAGCGGGGGAAAGAAAGGACTATCAACAAAATTGATATCGAGAGCGTGTACGCGGCGGGTGCTAAACGAGATTTAGAGCCGATAAGTGAATTTGTATACTCTAGAAGAGAGCACGAATAAGGCGATGCAAGAGGAGTAGTCACATTTCCTGAGTGAATGAGTTTTAATCCAAATATAAAAGTCGCCTGAGTGGTTTTTATGGGTTTACTGAGAACAGAGGGATAAGTGGTCTCCACAATTTTGATGATTTTTGTCAGCCGGCAACCTAGAGCTGTGTCAAGGTTGTTAGGCGGACTCCGGGGGGATGGCGGTACATGGGACACCTGAGACTAGATATTAAATTTAATGTGCTTGAGGATGTCAGTCCGCTCGCTTGGAGGAAATGCCGTCGACGGGCCCCGGAGGTTCTTGGTGGGTAGTGCCGGGGGAAAGGGCGATCTTACGGAATTTCCGCCGTTTGTGTCATTTAGGTTCATAAGTCCTGCCGAGAAAATTATAAATACGCGACGAGCCGCGCTTCTTTCATTCCCGGGTACGGTCAGACGGGCTTCAGTCGAGCATAAGCGAGGGCCCCTTTTTGGATCGAATTGGATGATATGCCCGCAAGGGTTAATCGATGTCGAAACGACGGCTGCCGCAGAATTTCCAAATGCTGACGGCCATAACCACCAACGATAAAACCTGATACACCGGTCGAATGTCATCCGACAGGGGCGCGGGCTAATTTCCAAACCTTGCAAGACGGAAAAGTTATCGGTAATGGCCGCTTGAATATTACGAACTTACCGAATTGCCACGATTACAAGCGCTGCAAATGCCGAGCTGGACAATAACAATAAATCGCTCGATCCGAAGCTTCCCGAGAGTCTGATCAACCGTTTTGCTCTGAGCGACCAGCTACAACCGGAGGAGTACGAGGACCTCATCCAGCGAATGAAAGCCGCAAACGCGGAGGGTACGCAGCAAGCGCTGGATCAAATGAAGAGCGTGTTCGGCCCTGAGTCGTTGGAAGCAACACGAGCAGAACTGGAAGCAATGCTTGGTGGAATTCAGCATGCGGCCAAGTACCGGCTTGCGCATTGCAACTGAAAAACTCGATCAAGGAACTGGATAGCCTTCTTGCACAGTACAAGAGGCAAAGCGAACTGACGCCAAAGGTCGATGCTGCGCTGATGATATTCGATCTCGCTACCAGTGGGGTTGGTGGTGTGATTCGAGGTCCGGTTTTCGATGCGGTCCGAATGAGCGCGACGCGAGCTGCCGGGGGCTCGCTGGAGATGGCAGCGGCGAAAATAGCCTATGCGGATGGCGCTTCCTGGACGGTGCGCAATGCTGAGGTGTTGGCTGCGGACGGGAAGACCGTGCTGGCGCGGCAGAATCCCATCACTGGAAAATATGATGCAGTAAGTCCGAATCCCTTGATAAACGCCGGAAACGGCATTGGTATGGTATGGGATTCTATCAAGGCGACTCAACCCCCATATCCTAGTTCTGTGATTCCAAAGTCTTTTGAACTTTCTCTGTTGAGCGGCCCCAAATTTAGGTGCATGGGAATGCTACAGAGCATATGGCTGAATATGCGAAAAATGAAGGCTATAAATTTCACTCCTGAAGCTGTTCGACTTTCTTCACAGCAACAGTTGACCAGTCTGCAGGCCGCTGTGGATTCTGCTACCAAAGGAGGAACCCTACGGCAAAGTCATCAATGTGGAAGGATGGGAACTTAATATTTTCACCGCCGAGGGCGTCGGGAGGGCTACCGGCTTTGATTCACGCGCTGTCTAAAAAGTGACAAAAATGGATATAAAAATATCAGCACCGATTCAAGTAGAGTTCGATTTGCTTGAGAGTGATGATAGGTTGCCTTCTGTGAAGTTCAGGTTCTTTGTCGACACGGCTCGAATGGCAAGCTCACTACATTGCTCTGGTGAAATTTGGATAACTTGCAGTGCATTTGATTGCTTCCTCAGTGGGCTTGTGGAAGGTGAAAGGCCGTCGAGATTGGCAAGTATTGACGAGAGATTTTTGCTTGAAATAGTGGAAAATGATAGGGGGATTTTTTTCCGCTGGTCATGGAAGCTAGAAGGCTCGTTCTCATTTTCGACGAGTTCATTTGTGGAAATACCCATAAATGAGGATGAGATTTCCGCGATAAGAAATGTTTTTGATTCGTTCCCCAAGTGGTGGTGACTACCCTGTTGAACTGTATTTAACGAATTTGAGCTGTCAGTATCGGAGGTTTTCATAACGGATAGGTCGCCGTCCTTTAATGAGAGAAGGCGCTATCCGACGCGATCAAGACCGGCGGTGCCAACGACGCGGCAAGCATAAGCGCGCTCATGGCTCAAGTGCAGCGCACTCAGGATTGGAGGCAGGCGGCAAGTATGGCTTGGTCTTGTTAGCGTTGCCGGGCGCGGCCAGCGCAAACGTCACGGGATCGACCAGCGCATTCGTGCAGTCGGCCGCGGTGAACTACCTTCAAGGCCTTGGGGCAGCTCAGGTCAAGCAGATCGCCGATAGCCTAGGCAGGGATCCGCAAGCGGAGGCTGCACGCGAAAATGAGGTGTCAGACTGCAATTTAGGGGAAGGCTTGCGGTACAAGGTGGTCCGAAACCTTATTTCACACCTTATTTCCAGAGCAAATCGCCTTTGCGCTTCGGCGATGCGATTACTGCGGTTCTTGAGGCAGGAAAGGACTATGAGACGCTTTATCGGCATCCGAGTGCGATCTTGCGTGAGCTTGTCGTTGTGAATGGCGTGGTACGTACCAAGCCCGTCGCCGTGAAGAAATACAAGGATGCGAAAACGTCAACGTGGACAGGACTCCGCTTCCGATCGGAGGGAACTCGTAAGGCATTTTAGAAAAGCTTGGCCGCCAGTCAACGCGCACGACCCCATGCAAGCCGCCTCGGAGGTCCATCCTCGCCGCAGCCCCCGCCCCCCCCCCCCCACCCCCCCCCCCCCCCCCCCCCCCCCACACCAACCCCCCCACCCACCCACACACCTCACTCCACCACCCGACACCCCCTCCCCA